>NZ_JAUMZV010000004.1 GCF_030527935.1 Kingella sp. (in: b-proteobacteria) | reverse complement strand
TGAAATAAATAAGCTGGTTAGGGCTAGGATGAGTTTTTTGAACATATATTTTCCTCTTTGCTTGGTGTAATTGATTTTCAGGCTGCCTAATACAACCAAGGCAGCCTGAAAATGAAGATTACGCTTTTATCCACCCCGCGCCGCTTTCTTTCACAATCTCGCTTAATGCGTCTAGCCATGCGGGGTTGTCGTTTAAGCAGGGAATGTATTGGAATTGTGTGCCGCCTGCTGCGTAGAATTGCTCGCGCCCGCGAATGGCGATTTCTTCCATGGTTTCCAAGCAGTCGCTCACAAACCCAGGGCAAATCACGTCTAGTTTGGTGATTTTGTGTTTGCGTGGCAATTCTTTGAACAGCGTTTGCGTGCTGGGTTCTAGCCATTTGCCACCGCCAAAACGGCTTTGGAACGAGACCACATAATCCTGCTCGTGTAAGCCGAGTTCCAGCGCGACAAGGCGGGCGGTTTCGCGGCATTCTTGCGCGTAGGGGTCGCCCAAATCGCTGTGTTTTTGCGGGATGCTGTGGAAGCTGAACATCAGTTTTTCGCCTGCGCCGTATTGTTTGCGGTAGCTGGCGATTTGTTGCGCAAGGGCGCGGATGTAGCCCGTGTGGAAATAAAAGCGGGCAACGGTGCGCACCGACATTTGGTTGCGCTCGTGTTCCAATTCGCCCAGCACTTTATCCAACGCTGCGCCCATGCTGCTGCCTGCGTATTGCGGATACAGCGGCAGCACAATCAGCCGCCCCACGCCTTTGCTTTTGAGCGTGCTCATGGCTTCGTGGATGCTGGGTTTGCCGTAGCTCATGGCGTAGGCGCAATGGATGTTTTCAGGCAGCCTTTGGCGCAAGCCTTCTAGCTGGCGATGGGTAAACACTTTGAGCGGCGAGCCTTCTTTGAGCCAAATTTTTTTGTATAGCTCGGCGGATTGGCGGCTGCGCAGCGGCAGGATGATGCCACGCAACAGCGGTTGCCACAGCCATGGCGAGAGTTCTACCACACGCGGGTCGGATAAAAAATCGCGCAAAAAAGGGCGCACGGCTTCGGGCGTGGGGGCTTCGGGGCTGCCAAGATTGACGAGTAACACGCCAACTTGGTTTTGCTCGGCTAGGGGGATGGAAAATTCGGGATGAAAATTCATGGTTTGTGGCTGCGCGGGGCAGCGTTGTTGATGGGGTATAGAGCGGTTTTCAGGCTGCCTATTAGTCTAGGCTCACGGCGGGCAAGGTCATCGCCAGCACGCTTTGCGTTTGCTGGGCGCGGAAGTCTGCCAGCTTTTGCGCCAAGGCGTTGTCTTGATTGGCGAGCAGCGAGATGGCGAACAAGGCGGCGTTGGCTGCGCCTGCTTCGCCGATGGCAAAGGTGGCAACGGGCACGCCTTTGGGCATTTGCAAGATGGACAGCAGCGAATCTTCGCCGCGCAGGTATTTGCTGGGCACGGGCACGCCGAGCACGGGCAGCGTGGTTTGCGCGGCAACCATGCCCGGCAAATGAGCTGCGCCGCCTGCGCCTGCGATGATGGCTTGCAGACCGCGCGCTTGGGCGGTTTTGGCGTAATCAAACATTAAATCGGGCGTGCGGTGGGCGGAGACGACTTGGGCTTCGTAGTCCACGCCAAATTGTTGCAGCATTTTGGCGGCGTGTTCCATGATGTGCCAATCGCTGTTGCTGCCCATGATGATGCCTATTTTTGCCATAGCGGATTATCCTTTTGCGATGCCAAGCTGCGTTTCAGGCTGCCTTTATTTGAAAAAGTCGCCCATGCCTGCGGGCAAGCCTTGGGTGAACTGCGACATTTTGGCGGAAGTGGTGGCTTCGCCTTTTTCGTGTGCGTCGTTGATGGCGGCGAGTATCAGGTCTTCCAGCATTTCGGGGTCGTCGACGGCTTCGCTGATTAAATCGGGGCTGATGCTGATTTTGCGTACAACGTGGCTGCACGTGGCGGTTACTTTCACCAAGCCGTTGCCTGCTTGCCCTTCTACTTCGGTTTGCGCGAGTTCTGCTTGCGCTTTTTTCATGTTTTCTTGCATTTTTTGGGCTTGTTGCATCAAGCCGCCGAGTCCTGCTTTGCCGAACATTGTGGGTGCTCCTGTTGATGGGTGATGGGAATGGATAAGGCAGCCTGAAATGGGTTGGGGTTTTCAGGCTGCCTGAAATGGGCGCGATTATAGCATTTATTTGTGGGGCTTGGTTTTAGGGTGGGCAGCCTGAAACCTTTGCAAAAACTCAATGGCAACCTGAAACCTAAAATGGAACGGCGGCGGCTCGCCGCCAATGCTTATTAAACATCGCATAATTGGTTGACAAGGTGTCGGCGAGCCGCCGACGCTCCATAGGCTGCGGGTTGGGCAAAGGTTTCAGGCGGGCTTTGGATTGGGTAAGGGTTGGGCGAGCAGCGCGGGCAACGAGTTGCCCACTCTACGGTTTTCAGGCTGCCTTTGGATGAGGCAGCCTGAAATGTGATGCGGGGCTTGGACGCGGGGGCGAATATTGGGCAGCCTGAAATGTTTGCCCGCGTCTCTACGGCTTGCTCGCAAGCCGTGCGCTGGCGTAAAGGTTGGTTGAAATGGCTTGATTTTGTTTTTCAGGCTGCCTTTGGGCTTTTACAAAGGTTGGGCGAGCAGCGTGGGCAACGAGTTGCCCATCCTACGGTTTTCAGGCTGCCTGTCGTTTGCCTTTGCCTAAGAGCCGTTGGGCGGCGGTTATGCCCCACCATGCGGCTTCTTCAAACACGGAGTAGCCGCTTAAATCGCTGTGGGCGAAGTGTAGGCGGGATGGGTGTTGGCGCAGGGCGATGAGCGTGGGGTGGGTGAGATAGCCTGCGCTGGGCACGCTCATGGCGTGGGCGCGGACGGTGATGTCTATGTGGGCGACGTGTTGCCAGAATGGTTTACCGTATGCGGTGAGCAGGTCTTGGGCGGCGATGTCTAGTAGGTCGCGGGGTTCGGCGGTAAGCAGTTGGCGGCGGATGTTGGCGGGGCTGTCGTGGTTGAGCGCGGTGTAGGCGGTGAAGATGGTGTGGCTGGGGCGGGCGACGTGGATGCGTTGGTGGCTGGCAACCACGTAGCCTAGCCCTTGGCTGCCGTAAACGATGTTGTCCCATGCTAATTCGCTGCGCTTGGGTTCGGCGGGGAAGCTGTGGAGTACGAAGTTGCTGATGAGCCACGGGGCGGATGGGGGCAGCCTGAAATCGGGAGCGAAGCCGTAGCGTTGGGGGTTTTGGATGATGCGTTGGGCGATGTTGAGCGGCATGGCGCAGATAACGTTTTGCGCGTGGATGCGGCGGGTGTCGCCTGTGTGGATGTGGCGCAGGGTAACGCGCACATGGTCGCTGTGTTCGGCGATGTGGCTGGCGGCGTAGGGGTAGCTTTCAGGCTGCCTGAATGTGAGTTCTCGGGCGTTGGGCAGTTGCTCGTGGCTTTGGATTTTGGCGTGGGCGCGTAGGGCTTCGGATAGGTGGTTTAGGCCGTCTGCCCATGTGAGCACGGGGGCGTGTTCGTTGCCGCGCGCGGCGAAGTAGTGCAGCCCTGCGTAGGCGGAAACTTGGTCTATGCCTTGCCCGTAGTCGTCGCGGCAGCAGTAGTCCAAGTACCACAGCAGGCGGGGCGATTGGTAGCCTTGTTCGGCGAGCCACCCTGCAAAGGTTTGGCGGTCTAGCGCGCGCCATTGGGGGTCTTGCGATGACAGGGCGATGGGGATGGCGAAGATTTTGCGCCCGTCGCTGCCGCGTGCGTGCAATAGCTGGGCAATCAGGGCGAAGAAGCGGCGGATGTCAGGGTCGTGCGGCTGGGGGATGATGCCGTCTTGCCATGCGCCGTTGATGAGCAGGCGTTCATCGGGGGCGTTGACAAGGTCGGTATCGCAGTAGATGGGTTTGCCTGCGCCATCGTAGCCTTCGATGATGCCCAAATCGGCAAGCATTTGGCGGATGTGGCTGCTTTCGGCGGATGGCTGGGCAAGGTAGTGCGCGCCGCTGGGGGCGATGAGCGGTGGTTCACTGCTTGCGCTCGTTTTAGCTTCGCTGAAATTCGCTTTGCTCATTTTCAGGCTGCCTAAATAGGCGTAGGCGGCGTTGTTGCCATTGCGTTCCAAGCCATCGGCAAGGCAAAAATTGGTGTAGCCGTTACGCGCCAAATACCACGCGGCGGAAAGCGCGGCGGCTCCGCTGCCCAAAATCAGCGTTTCGCAAACGTGTTCGCGGCTGGGGGCGGCGTTGAACTGTTGGTCGCGCAACAAGTGGGCAAGCGGCAAGCCTACTTTGTTTACGCTGATGCTGGGCGGGCGCGAAAGATAGCGATAGCCCAGCCATGATGCGGAAGCGGCGGTGGCAAGGGTGGCGGTGGTTTGCAGGAATTGGCGGCGGTTCATGGTGGATGGTTAAGGCAGCCTGAAAACGGGTTTGGGCGGCTGAAAACGAAAAGGCGGATTTTACAACGGATGATTGGGCTTTATCCGCTTTCGCCGCGCCAACCTGCTTTTCAGGCTGCCTTATGCCGTTTTTTTATATTGTTTAGAACGCCGTTGGGCATAAAGAATATTCAAAAACATTCTTGGAAAACGAAATTTCAAAAGACTATGATTGCGCCGCATTGAACACAGGTTCTGAATACCGACAACCCGACTACAAGGAACACCATCATGTCCAAACAACTGCTTTTCACCGTATCCGACAGCACTTCGCTGGCTGAACTCTATCGCCGTTTAAGCCACGGCATTGACATTATTGAGCAACACATCGGCTACGCCCACAAACGCGCCCTGCCCACCGTAAAGCAAGCGATTGACCATATGCGCCGCTTTGTTTCAGGCGAATTGGGCACAGATGAAGGCGCGAAGCTGTGGTTCAAAAAGCTGACCAAACTCGCCGAAGAAGTGGGCGACATGACCGCCGCGCAATCCGCCTATATTCTCGCCGCCGCCGAAGTGGCGCACGCCGCATCGCACATGGGTCATGTGAACATGGCGTTGAGCCGCGGTCGCCGCACCGAAGCCGATGCCGAATATGTGAAACTGCAAACCGCCTATGTGAACTTCGCGTTTAAAGGCGTGGACGAATTTCTCGCGCTCACCGATGGCAAAATCCAGCCCCATTTTGCGTTTAACGATGAAACCGCGCATGAAGCGGTGGCGGCGTAGATTGAGCGCAGATTAAGCGTTTTCAGGCTGCCTAATAGAGCTGTTTAGGCAGCCTGAAAACCGAAGACTTCAACAAAGCGGAAACACAAAAATACCCAATCTCAATCCATCCCAACAAAACGGAACCACTTATGACCCCGCAACAAAGCCAATTCAAAGCCGACCGCTTCTCAAACTACGCCTACGCCGTGATTGTCCCCCAAAGCGGCGCAAGCTATGCCGGGCAAGCCGCCGACATCGTCGCCCAAATCCAACAACACTTTGCCAATCAACACATCGTCCGCCAAACCATCTTTCTGCGCGATGCCGACCGCTTGGACGAAGTCGCCCAACTCTTTGCCGCGCAACAAGGCGCAGCGCAGCCGCTTTCCGCGTTTGTGAGCCAAGCCCCCGCCGATGGCAACCTACTGGCGGCTGAAATCGTTGCCGTGTCGGACGCAGAAATAAACCGTATCAACAACAGCTTAACCACCGTGCAACACAACGGCATCACCTTCGTCCACACCCAAGCCGATGCCTACTTGGGCGGCAAAGCCCCGCGCGAAAACGCCTACGCCGACACGCTCGCCGTGCTCAACGACAACATCGCGCTGCTCCAACAAGGCGGCGCACGGCTAGACCAAGTGTTCCGCACATGGTTTTACATGGGCAGCATCGTCGCCCCCGATAACCGCGTTGCCAACCAAGAACAACGCTACAAAGAACTCAACCGCGCCCGCACCGATGCCTTTGGCGACACCGCATTCCTAAAAGGCAGCCTGAAAAGCCAACCCAACTTTGACGTGTACCCCGCATCCACAGGCATCGGCATGGGCGGCGAAGACGTTGCCCTTGGCAGCACCGCGCTCATCACCAGCCGCGCCGACGTGTTCACCCTGCCGCTGGAAAACCCCCGCCAAACCCCCGCCTTTGAATACGCGCGGCATTACAGCCCCGAAACGCCCAAATTCGCCCGCGCAATGGCGGTGATATACGACAACCAAGCCGCCGTGTATGTGTCGGGCACCGCATCCATCACCGCATCCGAAACCCAACACATCGGCAACACCGCCAAGCAAACCGAAGAAACGCTGCTCAACATCGCCGCGCTCATCGCCCCCGAAAACTTCGCCGCATCAGGCTTCGCAGGCTACGGCGCAACGCTGCAAGATTTAGCCGTTGTCCGCGCCTATGTGAAACACGCCGCCGATTACGAAACCGTCCGCGCCGTGTGCGAACAGCAGCTGCAAGGCGTGCCCGTGGTTTACACCATCGGCGACGTGTGCCGCGACGATTTGCTGGTGGAACTAGAAGCCGTCGCCCATATTATCCAAAAGGCAGCCTGAAAACGCTAATCTCCTAACCCAACCCACAAAGGACAAAACCATGACTCAACTCTACGACATCACCGACTACTCGCTAGACCAACTCTACGACTACTACGAGCGCACCATCGCCCAAGCCGAAAGCCTGAAAGACCAAGCCCACCCGCGCACCAAATTCCATGTAGAAAACGCCCTGAGCGATTTTCGCAAATTCGGCTCGGGCGAATTAGACATTGACCTTGGCACCAAACGCTGGTTTCGCGTGATGTCGCACCTAGTAGAAGAAGTCGCCGACATGGACAACAGCCAAACCGCCTACATTCTCGCCCTAGCCGAAATCGGACACGCCGCCGCCCACTTGGGGCATCTCAACACCGCACTTAGCCGTGGCGGACGCACCGAAGCCGATGTCAAATACGAAGCACTCAACCGCGCCTATGTCGGCTTTGGCTTTAAATGCGCGGAAACCTATATGGGGCTGATGAAGCATTAACAACAATGGAGCGGCGACGGCTCGTCGCCACACGCACGCTGCAATCGTTTCAACCAAACAAAAGGACGGATAAATTATCCGCCCTTTTTTGTTTACCGCCCCGCATGAATAAAACACCAGCCATCCACACAAAAGGCAGCCTGAAAACGAGCAAAGCAAGTTTCAACGAAGCTAAAACAATATTTCAAAATACGTTTTCAGGCTGCCTGACCATCAAGCCCAAACGCCTATATTCTAAATCTTTGCATAATCTCAAAGGCAGCCTGAAAAATAAGAAATGCCGTTATTCCCGCGTAGGCGGGAATCTTGTTTGATATTCAGAAATTTTCTTAAAAACAATTCATTGCATAAACTTAACCAAGATTCCCGCCTACGCGGGAATGACGGAGATTTACTATTCCTTGTGGCATTTTTAGATTTTGCAGAGGTTTCAGGCTGCCACAAGACTTCATCCCCAAACTCAAACAAACAACACACAAAAAAGCAGCCTGAAACGACCCATTTATCGTTTTCAGGCTGCCTTTTAATCAACCAAATTACTCAGCCGCAGCAACCACAGCCACCGTAATTTTAGCTACCGCATCAGCGTGCAAAGCCACTTCAATCTCGTATTCGCCAACCGCTTTGAATGGACCTTCTGGCAAGCGAACGTTTGATTTCACCGCTTCCACACCCGCAGCCACAATCGCCGCAGCGATGTCTGCATTGGTAACCGAACCGAACAAGCGACCGTCCACACCCGCTTTTTGCGCGATGGTAACCGTTTGTCCGTCCAATTTCGCTTGACGAGCTTGCGCATCAGCCAAAATTGCAGCTTGTTTGGCTTCCAATTCAGCGCGACGAGCTTCAAACTCTTTCAAGTTTGCTTCGGTAGCGCGTTTGGCTTTGGCAGTAGGAATCAGAAAATTGCGAGCGTAACCGTTTTTCACCGTTACCACATCGCCCAAGTTGCCCAAACCAGCAACGCGTTCCAACAAGATAATTTGCATAATGTAAACTCCTAATTATTTATGTTGGTCAGTGTAAGGCAACAAAGCCAAAAAGCGCGCACGTTTTACCGCAACAGCCAATTGGCGTTGGTAATGCGCTTTTGTGCCAGTGATGCGCGCGGGAATGATTTTGCCGTTTTCAGTAATGAAATCTTTAAGCAAATCAACTTGTTTGTAATCCACTTCTTGGATTTTTTCAGCCGTAAAACGGCAGAATTTGCGACGTTTAAATGTTTGACGAGCCATGTCGTTTAACCTTTATATTCTTGAATATTTTGAATCCGCAACACAGGGCGAAAAATTCTTTGGCTGCGCTGGGCTAAAAAGCCGCTTACTTCAACCATTGCGCCGATTTTGTGTTGCCATGCTTGGGCTTGCTCACCGATAATTTTTGCAGGCAATTCAAATTTAACTTGATGCTGCAAACCATTTTCTTGTTGCACACTTTCGTGTTGCAGCACCACATCCAACACAGGCACACCTGCGGGCGTGTAGCGCAAAACATCCACTTTATGCAGTTTGGCGGTAAGCTGAAATTGATTGTTCAATTAGGCTTCAGCAGTTTCTTCGCTAGCAGCTTCGCCGTTGAGCAAATTTTTAGATTTTTCGCCTTGCATCATCACAGATGGCTCGGTTACGGCTGCTTTCTTTTGGATGGTGAGATGACGCAACACGGCATCGTTAAAGCGGAAACCTGTTTCCAATTCTTCGATGGTTGCGGGGGTGGCTTCAATGTTCATCAACACATAGTGTGCTTTGTGCAACTTGTTGATTTGGTAAGCCAATTGGCGTCGACCCCAGTCTTCTAAGCGGTGGATTTTGCCACCTGCTTCGGTAATCATGGATTTATAGCGTTCAACCATCGCTGGCACTTGCTCGCTTTGGTCTGGATGAACGATAAACACGATTTCGTAATGACGCATGTTATCTCCTTACGGTTGGTTAAAAACAGCCACTCGCCATGCGATTGCGGGCGGCAAGGTTGCAAAACGGCGAATTATAATAATGTTTGCTGTGCGAGCGCAAGTTTTTCTGATTTTCGCGTATAATCGCGCTTGATTTTGTAAACACCAAACAATGAGAACTGAATGGAAAAGAAACCTGTTTTGAGCAAACAAGAAATTTTGGCGTTGCGTGCGCGGGCGCATCATTTGAACCCTGTGGTGATGATTGGGCAGCATGGTTTAACCGAAGCGGTGATTCGTGAAACGGAAACGGCGTTGAACGCGCATGAGTTGATTAAAGTGCGCGTGTTGGGCGATGAGCGCGATGAGCGTTTGCTGATTGGCGAAGAATTGTGCGCGGCAACGGGGGCGCAGTTGGTGCAGCATATTGGTAAGCTGTTGGTGTTGTATCGCGAACGCGCGGATGACGAATAACATTATCCGTCGTCATCCATATAGGCAGCCTGAAAACCATAGGCAGCCTGAAATAAAGCCCTGAGTAGCAAAAAACAGCTCAATGTTTCAATTGAGCTGTTTTTGTATGGATAAGATTGCGCTACATAGACCCATCGTTTTTCAGCAATGAAAACAATGGCACATTTTTCTCGCGGATTTTTTTGCCGCCGTCCAAATCGGTAAATTCTAAAATGGCGCAGGCTTCTACCACTTCGCCACCCAGCCTGCGAATCAACTCCACGCCCGCCAGCATGGTGCCGCCTGTGGCGACCAAGTCGTCAATCAGCAACACGCGGCTGCCTTCGCGGATGGCATCTTTGTGGATTTCTACGGTGGCTTCGCCGTATTCCAGCGCGTAGGTTTGCGAAATGGTGTCAAACGGTAGCTTGCCTTTTTTGCGGATGGGCACAAAACCTACGTTAAGCTGATACGCCAAAGCTGCGCCGATGATGAAACCACGCGCTTCCAGCCCTGCCACCACGTCTATTTTTTGCCCCATATAGTGATAGGTAAACAAATCCACCAGCAAGCGGAAATATTCGGGGCTTTGCAATACGGTGGTAACGTCGTGAAACAGAATGCCGTCTTTGGGGAAATTGGGGATTTTGCGGATTTGTGCGGCGAGATTGTCCACGCCCATCACATCAGGGTGAAAACGCATTTTTTGTTGATTTCCATAAGTAAAAATCGCATTATAATCACATTTTACATTTCAGGCAGCCTGAAAAGCGGTTGCCGCTGTTTTTTGCTGGATTGCTGCGCAGATTACGCCTCATCTAATAGGCAGCCTAAAAACAAGTAAAGCAAGTTTCAGCGGAACTAAACCACACCAACCCCGACAAGGAACACCCCATGTGCCAACTACTCGGCATGAATTGCAACACCCCCACCGACATCGGCTTCTCGTTCGCAGGCTTTTCCAAACGCGGCGGGCTCACCGACCACCACACCGATGGCTTTGGCATCGGCTTTTTTGAAGGACGCGGCTTGCGCCTGTTTCTGGACGACAAGCCCAGCGCGCAATCGCCCGTTGCCGAGCTGATTCGCAACTACCACATCAAATCCGAAAACGTCATCGCCCACATCCGCAAAGCATCGCAAGGCATCAACTCACTGGAAAACACCCACCCCTTTCAGCGCGAAATGTGGGGCGGCTATTGGCTGTTTGCCCACAACGGGCAACTGCGCCCCAGCTTCGCGCCCGATTTCAACGGCAAAGCCTATCGCCCCGTGGGCTGCACCGATTCCGAGCAAGCCTTTTGCTATCTGCTCAACCGCCTGCGCGCCCAGTTCCCCGACCGCCCCTGCCCCAACACGCTGTTTGACGCGCTTGCCGAGCTGTGCGCCGAAATCCGCCAGCATGGGATGTTTAACTTCATTCTATCCGATGGGCGCGTGATGTATGCCCACTCCAGCACCCTGCTCTACTACATCACCCGCCAGCCGCCCTTTGGGCAAGCCCATCTGATTGATGAAGACATGGCGATAGACTTCGCCAAAGTAACCACGCCCAACGACCGCGTAACCGTAATTACCACCCTACCCTTAACCGACAACGAAACATGGCAACAATTCGCCTGCGACGAACTCATCATGTTTGACCACGGCAAACTCGTGCGCCAACATCATCCGGAAAACCCTGTTTATTTAAGCAAGGAAGAAGGGTTAGAGATTGCACGCAAAGCGGGGGTGAGCGTGTAGTCGTGTTTTCAGGCTGCCTTATCTTGTGCGATTAGGCAGCCTGAAAACCAACATGGAGCGGCGACGGCTCGTCGCCAAATGGGTATCTAATAGGGCTGTACTTGGTTAGCACGATGTCGGCGAGCCTTTGATGCCATCGGTTGCAGGTTTGGCAAAAATTTCAGGCTGCCTTACCCTAATGCAGCCTGAAAAATAGTCATCCCGCTCCAAACACAGTAAAATACGCCCCTTTTTAAGCAGCCTGAAATCAAATTCAGCAAAATCAACCCCCATCAACTAAACAAAAGAGCATCACATGAAAGGCATCATCCTAGCAGGCGGCAGCGGCACGCGCCTTTACCCCATTACCCGCGGCGTATCCAAGCAACTTTTGCCTATCTACGACAAACCCATGATTTACTACCCCCTGTCGGTGCTGATGCTGGCAGGCATCCGCGAAATTCTGGTGATTACCACGCCCGAAGACAACGCCGCCTTTCGCCGTTTGCTGGGCGATGGCAGCAGCTTCGGCATCCACATCAGCTACGCCGTGCAGCCCAGCCCCGATGGGCTTGCCCAAGCCTTTATCATCGGCGAAGAATTTATCGGCGACGACAACGTGTGCCTTGTGTTGGGCGACAACATTTTCTACGGGCAACATTTCAGCCAAACGCTCAAAGCCGCCGTAGCGCAAAAACACGGCGCAACCGTGTTCGCCTACCAAGTCAAAGACCCCGAACGCTTTGGCGTGGTGGAATTTGATGGCGACCAAAAAGCCCTTTCCATTGAAGAAAAACCGCAGCAGCCCAAATCCGATTGGGCGGTAACAGGCTTATATTTTTATGACAACCGCGTGGTGGAGTTTGCCAAGCAAGTCAAACCATCAGCGCGTGGCGAGTTGGAAATCACCACGCTCAACGAAATGTATCTGCAAGACGGCAGCCTGAACGTGCAACTGCTCGGGCGCGGCTTCGCATGGCTGGACACGGGCACGCACGAAAGCCTGCACGATGCCGCCGCGTTTGTGCGCACCATTCAAAACGTGCAAAACCTGCAAGTCGCCTGCCTTGAAGAAATCGCATGGCGCAACGGCTGGCTGACATCGGCGCAACTGCGCGAGATTGCCGAAACCATGAAGAAAAACGAATACGGGCAACACCTGCTGCGCCTGCTGGCGAAAGAGAAATAGGCAGCCTGAAATCTTTGTAAAATCCTAGCAGCAGCCTGCATAGCGAAGCGGAGTTGCGAAGCTAAAAATTAAGAAATGCCGTCATTCCCGCGTAGGCGGGAATCTTGTTTGATATTCAAAAATCTACTTAAAAACAAACCATGGTGTAAATTTAACCAAGATTCCCGCCTACGCGTGAATGACGAAGAATTTGTTATTTCTTGTGGCGTTTTAGGTTTCGCAAAGGTTTTAGCCTGAAATCTTTGTAACCCCCAAAAGGCAGCCTGAAAACACGATTTGCAGATTTTCAGGCTGCCTTCACACAGCCCCCGAAAGCCCCGCATGACCCACCCATTCCGCCGTTCCCGCTTCTTTCGCAACACCCTGCCCGAAGCCCATATCTCCGAGCTGGGCAACATCCGTTCCCTGCATCTGGGCACGCCCACCATCCAAAGCTCCATGAACATCCACCATCCCAGCGAACTCGTGCTGTCATACAGCCGCGCCATGATGAGCTGGATGCTTTTTGCCGATGATGTGCCGCAAACCATCTTGCAAATCGGCTTGGGCGGCGGCTCATTTGCCCGCTATCTTGCCGAACACCTGCCCGAAGCCAAACAAATCTGCATAGAAATCAACCCACAAGTTATCAAAATCGCCCGCGCTTCGTTTTGCCTGCCGCCCGAAAACGAGCAATTCCAAATCATAGAAGCCGATGGCGCGGAATACGTCCAAATCCTGAACCACAACACCGACCTGATGCTGGTAGATGGCTTTGACGGTGTGCAAATCATCGATGAACTGGTGGGCGAACCCTTTTTCCACGACAGCCAGCAAGCCCTTAGCGAACACGGCATTTTTGCGACCAACTGGTGGAGCGGCGACAAACGCTATCCGCTGTTTATCCAACGCCTGCGCAGCGTTTTTCGCAACCGCGTGCTGGAAATCCCCGCCGAAACGCATGGCAACATCGCCGTGCTCGCCTTTAACCACCCGCCCGAGCTTAATTTGGATAAACTGAAAAAACGCGCCCACCATCTTGCCGAACGCTTTGCGCTAGATTTTCCGCGTATGCTGGCCGATGCCAAAGCCCGCAATGCGCATAATGGCAAAGCGTTTCAGTTTTAAGTCTATAAGTCCCATACCACAAACCTTGTTGACGCAATCCAACCCCGAAAAAACCAGCTCTACCTTTTCAGCCTGAAACCTTTGCAAAACCTGTAACCGATGGAGCGTCGGCGGCTCGCCGACATCTTGGCAAATCAATAATAATGCGATGTTTGAAACGTTGGCGACGAGCCGTTGCCGCTCCATTTTAGGTTTCAGGCTGCCTATATCGCCCTATTTCAGGCAGCCTGAAAACCCATTCCCCCATCCACACACTTCAACCCCAAGGAAAGCAAACATGATAACGCTCAACACACTCCGCAGCATGAAAGCCAACGGCGACAAAATCACCATGCTCACTTGCTACGAAGCCAGCTTCGCCGCCCTGATGAACCGCGCAGGCGTAGAAATCCTGCTGATTGGCGACTCGCTGGGCATGACTGTGCAAGGGCAAAGCAGCACCCTGCCCGTAACGTTGGAACACATGGTTTACCACACCCAAAACGTTGCCCGCAGCAACAGCCACAGCCTTATCCTTGCCGACCTGCCCTTTGGCAGCTACCAGCAAAGCAAAGAACAAGCCTTTGCCGCCGCCGCTGCGCTGATGGCAGCAGGTGCGCACATGGTGAAACTGGAAGGCGGCGCGGTGCTCGCCGAGGCCACGCAATTCTTGCAACAACGCGCCATCCCCGTCTGCGCCCACATCGGGCTTACGCCGCAGTATGTCAACGTGTTTGGCGGCTACAAAGTGCAAGGGCGTGGCGATGCCGCTGCCGCCGTGTTAGCCGATGCCCAAGCGCACGACGCAGCAGGCGCAAGCATGATACTGATGGAATGCGTGCCCGCCGCGCTGGGCAAAACCATCACCCAAAGCGTTTCCTGCCCCACCATCGGCATCGGCGCAGGCAAAGACACCGATGGGCAAGTGCTGGTGATGCACGATATGCTCGGCGTGTACCACGGCAAAACCGCCAAATTCGTCAAAAACTTTATGAACGGGCAACCCAGCATCCAAGCCGCCGTGGAAGCCTATGTGCGCGAAGTCAAAGCGGGCGCGTTTCCCAGCGCGGAGCATATATTTGAATAACAAACGTTTATCCGTTTTCAGGCTGCCTATGTGGCAGACGTTTACATTCACAAGGCAGCCTGAAAACGAGTAACATGCGCCAAACGTTTTAGAACCTATATTCAACTATTTGCATAGGCAGATTTGATGCCATAAAAGCGTGGATACAAGGCAAAAAGCGCAGCAAGGTTGGACACCTTGCGAGCATTTTTAACGCAGTAGCCGCGTTTTTAGGGCATAAAAGATGCCTATGCAAATAGTGAATACAGGTTCTTAGATTAGCCATGTTGAACCGCGTTTCAGGCTGCCTAAAACAAGCGAAACGAATTTCAAACTGAAATCTTGGCAAAACCAACAACCGATGGCGCGTCGGCGGCTCGCCGATATTTTGGCAAATCAGTCATGCTATGTTTGATTAAGCCATTTGGCGATGAGCCGTCACCACCCCATTAGATTTCAGGCTGCCTATACGGCATCCATTCAAGGCAGCCTGAAAACCAATCGGATGCCGCGTAACCATCCGCGCAACCCAAAGGCAGCCTGAAAACAAGTACCCCCCATTTTCAGGCTGCCCACATCCCACCCGCAAAGGATACCCCATGCACGCCACCGTTTACCTAGAAGACCAAGACCACATCGCCCTGTGCGACCTGCTCAAACTCGCAGGGCTTGCCCAAAGCGGCGGGCAAGCCAAAGCCCTGATTGCCGCAGGGCAAGTGCAACGCAACGGCGCAACCGAAACGCGCAAAACCGCCAAAATCCGCGCAGGCGAAATCATCACGCTCCACGTCAATGAGCTAGAAATCCAAGCAGGCTACGACCCAGAAGCAGCCTGAAACAAAGTTCAGCGAACCAAAACCATTTCCCAACAAAACCCCACACCATGACCATCCTATCCCTAGAAAACGCCAGATTCGCCGTTGGACACGTCCCCCTGCTAGACCACACCGCCTTTCAACTCGCGCAAGGCGAAAAAATCGGGCTCATCGGGCGCAACGGCGCAGGCAAATCCACCCTGCTCAAAATCCTTGCAGGCGTGCAAAAGCTCGACGACGGGCAACTCATCATCCAAAGCAGCCTGAAAATCGTCTATGTGCCGCAAGAAAGCCAATTCGCGCCCGATGCGAACGTGTTTGACATCGTATCCGAAGGCTTGGGCGAAATGCGCGACATCCTGCGCCGCTACCACCAACCAAATCAGCCACGAGCTAGAACACACCCCAAACAACAGCTTAATCAAAGAACTAAACAGCCTGCAAAACCAAATTGAAGCGCAAAACGGCTGGCAATTTGATGCCGCCATCCGCCAAACCATCAGCGAGCTGGGGCTGCCCGAATACGAACGCATCGCCAACCTATCGGGCGGGCAAAAAAAGCGCGTCGCCCTTGCCCAAGCATGGGTACAAAAGCCCGACGTGCTGCTGCTGGACGAACCCACCAACCACCTAGACATCGACGCGATTATCTGGCTGGAAAACCTGCTGCGCGGCTTTTCAGGCAGCCTGATTGTCATCACCCACGACCGCCGCTTCCTAGACAACATCGCCAGCCGCATCGTAGAACTAGACCGTGGCACGCTGCGCAGCTACGAAGGCAGTTTCAGCAAATACAGCGCAAAAAAAGCGCAAGAACTCGCCGTAGAAGCCGAACACAACCGCCTGTTTGACAAATTTCACGCGCAAGAAGAAGCATGGATACGCAAAGGCATAGAAGCCCGCCGCACCCGCAACGAAGGGCGCGTGCGCCGCTTGGAAGAACTGCGCCGCCAACGCGCCGCCCGCCGCGAGAAGCAAGGGCAAGTATCGTTCCAGCTCAACGCAGGCGAAAAAAGCGGCAAAATCGTCGCCGAGCTAGAACACGCTTCGTTTCAATACGACAACAAATTGATTATGAACGACTTTTCCGCCATCATCCAACGCGGCGACAAAATCGGCTTAATCGGCGCAAACGGAATCGGCAAAACCACCTTTCTCAAACTCATTCTCGGCGAATTGCAGCCCACACGCGGCAAAGTCCGCATCGGCAGCAAGCAAGAAGTCGCCTATTTTGACCAATTTCGCAGCGCGTTAAACGACAGCGACACCGTGTTCTACACCATTGGGCAAGGCAACGATTTTGTGGAAATCGGCGGCAAAAAACGCCATGTGATGAGCTACTTGGAAGATTTCTTGTTCCACCCCGCCCGCGCCCAATCGCCCGTGTCATCGCTATCAGGTGGCGAGCACAATCGCCTGCTGCTTGCCAAGCTGTTCACCCGCCCCGCCAATATTTTGGTGCTGGACGAACCCACCAACGATTTGGACATTGACACGCAAGAATTGCTGTAAGACCTGCTGCGCGACTACGCAGGAACGATGTTTCTCGTCAGCCACAACCGTATGTTTCTGGACAACGTCATCACGCAAAGCATTGTGTTTACAGGCAACGGCAGCCTGAAAGAATACATCGGCGGCTATCAAGATTACCCAGATGCCCAAACGCGCGAAAACCAGTTTCAGGCTGCATCCGCCACCGCGCAAGAGCGGCAGCCTGAAAAAGAGAAACCCAAAGCCAACCGCACCGTGAAGCTATCGTACAAAGAACAGCGCGAACTGGACGCGCTGCCCGATGCCATCGCCGCGCTGGAAGCCGAGCAAGCCGAAATCAACGCCGCGCTTTCCCAGCCCGAAATCTTTAAGGACTACGAAAAAGCAGGCACATTGCAGGCGCGCGCGGATGAAATTGAAACCGCGTTGCTGGAACAATTAGAACGCTGGGAGATGCTGGAAGCCAAGCAAAACGGCAGCGCATAAAATTAGGCAGCCTGAAAATGGATAAACCCGTTTTCAGGCTGCCTTTTATCGTTCGCGCCGCATTCAATCCATCAACAACCCAACTTCGGATTGCCAATCAAGCCGCGCACGACTTCTTGGTCTTTCTTGCGAATTTGCTCCGCCAAAGCAAACAGACGATGGGTCAATTCCGCATCATCTTGCGTGTTGGATTTAGCGGAAATCAAAATCGCCGCCAACTGCATGGCTTGGAATTTATCCAAATATTGCGTGTCTTGCATGATAACGTCCTTTCATTGCAGGTTAGAAAAAGGCAGCCTGAAAATCATTTTCCCATTTCAGGCTACCCTAGGGTGTGTTGACATTCAACTTTTGAGCGGATTTTGCGTCATAAAATGGCAGATGCAAGGCGAAAATGCGAGCCTATGCCATCCATAGATGAGTATTTTTAACGCAGCAGATGTCGTTTTAGGGCGCAAAATCCGCCAAAATGTTGATTGTCAACACGCCCCAAGATTATTCAGGCTTGTTGCCGCCGCCACGACGGCGCAACACCGCAGGCGTTTCAAAATCATCAATTACCGATTGGCTGGCAAAATCTGCCGCCACCAAATTCGCGCTGTGCACATCTCGCGCCGAGCGGAAAATGCTGTTCATTTTGTGGCTGTAATCAGGCTCAATGGGCGCAGCCGTGTGGCGATGCGTCGTTAAGCTGGATTCGTTTTTCTCTTTCAGCCCTGTGGCGATGATGGTGATGCGAATCACGTCTTCCGCCATGGATTCGTCTTCGGCGGTGCCAAATTTAAGCTCGGCATCGGGCGAAGCGTATTCGTTCACCACCGCCATAATTTCTTCGTATTCATCCAAAATAAACGCATTGGGCGCAGTGGTAATGTTCACCAACACGCCGCGCGCGCCGCTTAGGCTCACATCGTCCAGCAAAGGGCTGGAAATGGCTTGCTCCACGGCGATGCGGGCGCGGTCGGTGCCTTTGGATTCGCCAATTCCCATCATCGCCATGCCTGTGATGCTCATCATGTTTTTCACATCGGCAAAGTCCAAGTTAATCAAGCCAGGGCTGGTAATCATCTCGGAAATGCCCGCCACGCCGTTGCGCAGCACGTTGTTTGCCGCGCGGAATGCTTCGCGCACGGTAACGCCCTTGCCCAACGCGCTCAACAATTTATCATTGGGCACAACAATCAACGAATCAACGTGTTGCTTCAACAAATCAATGCCTTGCTGCGCCACGATGCCGCGTTTGCCTTCGTGTTTAAACGGGCGCGTTACCACGGCAACGGTCAAAATGCCCATTTCTTTGGCGATTTCGGCAATCACAGGGGCTGCGCCTGTGCCTGTGCCGCCGCCCATGCCTGTGGTGATGAACAACATATTTGCGCCGCTGATGGCAGCAGAAATGGTTTCGCGGTCTTCCAACGCCGCATCGCGCCCCACATCGGGGTTTGCGCCTGCGCCCAAACCGCGCGTTAAGCTCGCGCCCAGTTGGATTTTGTTGGCGGCGTTGTTGTCTGCCAATGATTGTGCATCCGTGTTCGCGCTGATGTATTCCACCCCCTGAATCGGGTTTTCAATCATGTTGTTGATGGCATTGCAGCCGCCACCGCCCACACCGATTACTTTAATCACAGCAGGTCCAGTGTTGCCTTCGGCGAGGTTGTAAACATTGTTGTCCATATAGTTAAGCTCCAAAATGCGCTTGTCGTTATTGTTGAAAGTGAAAATAGATTTTCAGGCTGCCTAACCGAAATCGGTTTCAAATGCGAATAGGCAGCCTGAAAAAGGATTAGAGATTGTTTTTCATCCAATCAATCGCTCTGCTTATCCAACCTGGTTTGCGTGGTGTTGGCTCGGGCAGCAGCAAATCATCGGGTTCATCATCATCGCGCTGTGGCGATGGCGCGGGGCGTTTTTCGTTTTTGCTGATAACAGGTTTATCGGCAACGGTGTTGCTGTTGCGGCGGTTGGGCTTGCCTGCGCTGATGCCGTTTTGCTGGGCGCGTTTTTTTGCGGCGTGCAGCAAGCCAATCACGGTGGCATAGCGCGGATTGCGGATGCGGTCGGATAACGTGCCCACTTCTTGCGGCACGCCAATGCGCGCGGGCAAGTTGAACACATCTTCTGTCAATTCCACCACGCCGCGCAATAAAGATGCGCCGCCTGTGAGCACGATGCCCGAAGTCAAAACTTCTTCGGGGAAGCCCGCGCGGCGCAATTCGTTTAACGTGAGTTCCAAGATTTCTTCCACGCGCGGCCCAATTACGCTGGCGAGCGTGCGGCGCGAGATTTGGCGCGGCAGGCGGTCGCCCACGCTGGGCACTTCCACCATTTCGTCCAAGCCTTCTAGGTTTTCCAAGGCAACGCCGTGGAAAATTTTGATGCGTTCGGCGGCGGCATAAGGCGTGCGCAAGGCTTGCGCCAAATCGCGGGTAATCAAATCGCCCGCAATCGGGATAACGGCGGTGTGGCGAATTGCGCCGTTGGTGTACACCGCGATGTCGGTGGTGCCGCCACCAATGTCAATCACGCACACGCCCAGCTCTTTCTCGTCTTCGGTAAGCACCGCATCGGCGGATACCAAGGGTTGCAGCATGATTTCGTCCACTTTTAAGCCGCAGCGTTCAATACATTTTTGCACGTTTTGCAAGGCAGTTACTGCGCCTGTGATGATATGCACGCGCGTATCCAGCCGCACACCGCTCATGCCAATAGGCTCGCGCACGCCCGGTTGATTATCAATGATGTATTCTTGCACCACGGTGTGCAGGATTTGGTGGTCGGGCGGGATATTGACCGCTTTGGCGGTGTCTTTGGCGCGTTCAATATCGGCTTTGGTTACTTCGCCGTCTTTGATTTTCACCACGCCTTGCGAATTGAGACTGCGGATGTGGTTGCCCGATATGCCCGTTACCACGCTGGAAATTTTGCATTCCGCCATGCGCTCGGCTTCGCTCATGGCTTGTTGAATGGCTTGGGCGGTGGCATCAATGTTGGTAACCATGCCTGCTTTTAAGCCGCGTGATTCGGCTAATCCCATGCCTACGATGTTGATTTCATCAGCCGCCACTTCGCCAATCAAGGCGATGACTTTTGATGTGCCGACATCTAATGCGCTAACGTATTGCTTATTTTCAGCCATATTTTTGTTCCAGTTTATTGTTTTTTCGGTTTGGTTTTTTCTTGAATTTTGGCGATGGTTTTCTTGGATTTATCGCTTTTTTTGGAGGAAGGTTGAATGCTGGGGGCGATGATTTGTTCATCATCCAACATCATGTCTTCAATATTGGGTTCGGGCGGCGGGGCATCGGCGCGCAGCCGTGTGGCAAATGCGTCTTCGTAGCGCATATCCACATAATCTATATATTGCGCTTTGGCTTGCAACTGGCGGGGAAACGCTTGCACAAACCGCGCCATGCGTGTGTTGATTTCTTCTTTGCCTAGACGGACTTCTATGCCGTTATTGAGCATCATTGCCCATGCACCGCGTGGGCTATATTGTAAACGTATAATCCTTAATCGCAAAGGTTTGAGTTGATTATTAAAATTTTCGTATTGCTCAAACATCACTTTTTGCTCGTTTACATCGCCATCAAACTCGGGCAATTCTTCGGCATAGGCAGCCTGAAACACTTCGCCGTGTGTGGAAACCAGCCCTGCTTGTTCGCCGTTGCGTATCCAGCGGGCGGCGGGTTCGTATTCGTCTATGGTTACTTTGATTTGGGATGGCGGGATGCGGTCTATTTTTACGCTGCGCACCCAGTCTAATTTGCTGGCGGCGCGTTGGGCTTCGTGTAGGTTTACGTTGAAAAAGCTGCCTGTTAAATAGGGGCGCATGGTTTCAAACAGCCGTTTTTTATCGGCGTGGTGCAGTTTTTCTGAACCATCGGGGGTAACGATGTTGATTTCGGCGATTTGAAAATAGGGCTGGCGCGAGAGCCAAATGCCGCCTGTCATCAGCAAAAATAGCAGCGTGAGATAAAGCAAAAATCGCAGCACGGTGGGTTCCTATTTGCTGAACGCGGTTTGCAAAATCGCAACACATAAATCGGCAAAGGCGATGCCTTTTTGTTGCGCGGCTTTGGGAATTAGGCTGTGGCTGGTCATGCCCGGTAGGGTATTGACTTCTAGGATATACAGTTTGCCTGCTGGGTCTTTGAGAAAATCTACGCGCCCGCAGGTGTTGCCGCCGCCGATGGCGGCAAAGGCTTGCTGGGCGAGATTTTGGATGTGTTGTTCATCGGCGGGGCTTAAATCGGATGGGCAGAGATAAACGGTGTCGTTGCGTTGATATTTGGCTTCCCAGTCGTAGAACTCGGTTTGCGGGATGATGCGGATGCTGAGCAGGGCTTGTTGGTTGAGCACGCCGCAGGTGTATTCGCCGCCTGAAATGAATTGTTCGGCAAGGATTTCGCCGTGTAGGTTTTCGCGGCGCAGTTGGCGGTAGATTTGGGCGAGTTCGCCTGCTTGGTGGACTTTGTGTACGCCTACGCTGCTGCCTTCGGCGGCGGGTTTGATAAACAGGGGCAAGCCGAGTTGTTGTTCTACGGCGGTAAAATCGCTGTTGTCGCGCAGCACGGCAAAGGCGGGGATGGGCAAGCCAAGTGCTTGCCAGATGAGTTTGCAGCGGTATTTATCCATGCCGAGCGCGGAAGCGAGCACGCCGCAGCCTGTGTAGGGGATGCCGAGTGCTTCCAACGCGCCTTGCACGGTGCCGTCTTCGCCGTAGGTGCCGTGTAGTATGTTAAAGGCAGCCTGAAAGCCTTGGGTTTTGAGTTCGGCGAGATTGGTGGCGGCAGGGTCAAAGGGGTGGGCATCAATGCCTTTGCTTTGCAGGGCGGCGAGTATGGCGTTGCCGCTGGCTAGGGAGATTTCGCGTTCTGATGAGAAGCCGCCCATTAGGACGGCGATTTTGCCGAATGATTGGGATGATTGCATGGATGAGGCTTTCTTGCTGCTTGATTGGGGGTGTTGCTGGGTTGGGTTGGTTTTGCTTTTCAGGCTGCCTTGGGGGTTTGGCATTTTGGCGACGAGCCGTTGCCGTTCCATTATGGGTTTTCAGGCTGCCTTTTTTGGGGGGGCTGAATAAGCGTTGGGATTAGGGGGAATAGGCAGCCTGCGTAGTGAAACTAAAATGGGTAGTGGAGAGTTTGCGGTGGTGGTTCGCTTGTACCATCCGCGCATCATTGAGCTTGCTAAACGGTGCGTGGCAAAGCCACACACCCTACTTACTGCGCTGAATGGCGTTTCAGGCTGCCTTTGGTTTTCAGGCTGCCTTTTGCTGCGCCAAATCCACCAAGCCTTGTGCCACGCGGTTGATACTGCCTGCGCCCATCGTGAGCACCACATCGCCGTCTTGCAACACGTTGTGCAACAGCGTTTCGGGCAGGGCATTGACATCGGCGCAGTAAATGGGTTCTAGCTTGCCATGCACGCGCACGGCGCGGGTAAGCGCGCGGCTGTCGGCGGCGATAATCGGCTCTTCACCTGCGGCGTACACATCGGTAAGCACCAGCGCGTCCACGCTGTTAAGGATATTGACAAAATCTTCAAACAAATCGCGGGTGCGGGTGTAGCGATGCGGTTGGAACGCCAGCACAAGGCGGCTGTTGGGGTATGCGCCACGCGCGGCGGCTAGGGTGGCTTGCATTTCTACGGGGTGATGCCCGTAATCATCAATTACCAAGGCTTTGCCGCCTTGTGGCAGCGCGATTTCGCCGTAGCTTTGGAAGCGTCGCCCTACGCCGCCAAAGGTTGCCAAGCCTTGCTGGATGGCTGCCACAGGGGCTTGGCATTCCAACGCCACGCCGATGCTGGCGAGCGCGTTGAGCACGTTGTGTCGCCCTGCGCAGTTGAGCGTTACATCAAAGGTTTGCACGCTGTCGGCTTTTTTGATGTTTACCGTGAACTGCATTTGCGCGCCGTGGGTGCGGACGTGGGTTGCCCAGATGTCGGCGGTGTCGTCATCAATGGCATAGGTGGAAAAAGGTTTTTGGATTTTGGGCAAGATGGCGCGGACGTTGGCGCTGTCAATGCAAAGAAAGGCTTTGCCGTAGAACGGCATGCGGTGCACGAAGTCTATAAACGCTTGGCGCAGCTTGTCGGCATCGTGGTTGTAGGTGTCCATGTGGTCTTCGTCAATGTTGGTGATGACGGTGAACACGGGCGATAGATACAAAAATGAAGCATCGCTTTCATCGGCTTCGGCAACCATCCATGTGCCTTTGCCCAGCTTGGCGTTGGTGCCTGCGGCGGTGAGTTTGCCGCCGATGATGAAGGTGGGGTCTAGCCCTGCTGCGCCGAGAATGGATGCGGTGAGACTGGTGGTGGTGGTTTTGCCGTGCGTGCCTGCGATGGCGATGCTTTCGCGAAAGCGCATGATTTCTGCCAACATCATGGAGCGGGGGATAACGGGAATATGGCGGGCGATGGCAGCCTGAATTTCGGGATTGTCTTGCTTGATGGCGGTGGATGCGACCACGACTTCTGCGCCGTCAATGTGCTCGGCGGTGTGTCCGGGGAATACGCGCACGCCGAGATTGCTGAGATGGCGCGTGGTGGCACTTTGCGCTTGGTCTGAACCCGACACGTTAAAGCCTAAATTGTGCAGCACTTCGGCGATGCCGCACATGCCTGAGCCGCCGATGCCGACAAAGTGGATGTTTTTAACTCTGTTTTTCATGGTGATTTGCTTTCGTGTGGGGGTGCGCAAAAAAAGGGCGTATTTTAAAGTGTGTTAAGGGATTGTGCTAGGGCTGTTTACAATTGGTTTGCGCAGCGGATTTTGCGTCAGAAAATGGCAGATGCAAGGCGAAAATGCGAGCCTATGCCATCCATAGGCGAGTATTTTCAACGCGGCAGATGCCGTTTTATGGCGCAAAATCCGCCGCACACCCATTGTAAACAGCCCCTGTGCGCTTTGCATATTTTTTCAGGCTGCGTTGAAGTAGGCAGCCTGAAACGTAGTTCAATAAAACTCAAAAAACGTTGCTTGTGCTTCGGTTCATGTTTCTGATGGATTAACCTTTGCGCCTTATCGCGGCGCGGGCGACTTACTTTCTTTGCTTCGCCAAAGTGTGAACCTGCATTCATCATCCACACGATAGCTTTCACGCCCTAAAAACATGGCTACGGCGTTGCAAATGCTCGCAAGGTGTCCAACCTTGCTGCGCTTTGCGCCTTGTATCCATGCTTTTATGACGCAAAATCTATTCGCGTGGACAATGAATACAGGTTCAAAGCAAAAGAAAGGCGACCCCGGCGTGCAGGTCTGCTTCGCAGACTTCCCTCACTGCGCATCCTTTTTTCGGCGCGTGCGAACTAGCCGCACTTCGTGCGTCGTCGAACAAGCGCACGCTTTTTTCCGAAAAAAGGATGCTCCGTTCGGCTGGACGCAGGGGAATGGGCAGTAGCATCAAACATTTGTGAAGCGTTAGGCAGCCTGAAATCCAATCTATCCAGTAAAACATCGTTTGGCTTAACCCAAGCGGTTTTGTTTTTCAGGCTGCCTTTGTTTGCATGATTAGGCAGCCTGAAATCCAATCTATCCAGTAAAAACATCGTTTGGTTTAACACTAGGCAGTTTTGTTTTTCAGGCTGCTTTGGTTCACACGATAAGGCAGCCTGAAAGCCTATCTATACGACAATAAACGATGAGCACGGCAGCAAACGATTTTGCATTTTCAGGCTGCCTGAAAGTCGGCAAACCATTGCAAGATAATCTCGCGGTTAGACGGCGAGAATACTTTTTCGGCGGCTTGCAACGCGGGCAGCCATTGGGAGGCGGAGTGTTCGCTTAATGTTGGCACGCTGTCTGCGGGGATTTGCGCGGAGAACCAATGCTCGGTGTTGCGCGTGATGCCTGCGGGGTAGCGGTATCGCCAATGGGGGTAGATTTCGTATTCCACGCTGCGATGCCAGTCGCGCAGTTGGTTGGGATGCAGCCTGAAACCTGTTTCTTCGGCGACTTCGCGCAGGGCTGCCTGAAACGGGGGTTCGCTGGGGGCATCTAGGCTGCCTGTTACCGATTGCCAAAAGCCGTCGGGTTTTAGGCGGTTGAGTAGGAGTATGTTGCCTGCGTTGTCGTGCAGCAGGATAAGGACGGAGATGGGGATTTTTTTGGGCATAGTGGGATGGGTGGGCAGCCCGAAAACGAGTTTGGCGAAACCAAAACGAATGCGGCGCGTTGCAGCGGTTGCAGTGCGACTAAATGGTTTACCAAAGCGTTTTCAGGCTGCCTATGGGTTACTCAAAACCGCCGTTTCAGTTGGCAGGCTTCTAGGATTTCTACGGCAAGCTCTTCCACCGATTTGTGCGTGGTGTTGGCAAACGGGATGGCGTGGCGGCGGTAGATGGCTTGCGCGTCGGCGATTTCTTGTTTGCAGGTGTTGGGGTGGGAATAGGTGGAATTGGGGCGGCGTTCTTGGCGGATGTGGTGCAGGCGGCTGGGTTCTATGGTGAGTCCGAACAGTTTGCTGCGATAGGGTTTGACCATGCGTGGTAGGTCGTCGCTGTCTAGGTCGTCTGGCGTGAGCGGGTAGTTGGCGGCGCGGATGCCGTATTGCAGGGCGAGATACAGGCAGGTGGGGGTTTTGCCGCTGCGCGATACGCCCAGTAGGATAACATCGGCTTCTTGCAGCTCGCGGTCGGATACGCCATCGTCGTGGTTTAGGGCGAAATTGACGGCTTCCATGCGGGCATCGTAGCGTGCGACATCGTGCACGCGGCTGCGCACGGTGTGGCGGGCGGGTTTGTCTAGCTCTTGTTCTAGCTGCCCCAAAAAGGCATCAAAAAAGCTGAAATGGGCGGCGGTGGCGGTTTTGACGATGGCGCGGATTTCGTTGTTGACCACGCTGGAAAACACCAGCGGATGAATGTTCTCGCGCTCGGCGGTGGCGTTGATTTGCGCAACAAGGGCGTGGGCTTTTTCGGGGCTGTCAATAAAGGGATGGGTGCTGCGCTTGAACGCGAGTTCGCTAAATTGTTCCAGCAGGGCGTTGCCCATGTTTTCGGAAGTGAGACCTGTGCGGTCGGAAACGAAGAATACGGAGCGGGGGGCGGTGGACATGGGATTTCCTTTTTGGGTGATAAACGGATGCACGAGATGGGTGGATTATAGTTTGAATAAACGTTTCAGGCAGCCTGAAAACGAACGAAGTGCGTTTCGGCGAAGCCAAAACGAGTTTACAGGCTTTTACAGAATGAAAACAGTTTTAGCAATGCTGAACAGCGTTTCAGGCTGCCTTTGCCCGTTGCAGCGTGATGCGGCGGTCAAACAGCACTTTCACGCCGCTTTGGTGGCTGATGCCGACCACCAGCGTGTCGGGCAGTTCGGTTTTGAGCATCCGCATCAGCGCGAGCGCGGATTCGTCATCAAGCTGGTTGGTGGCTTCGTCAAGAAACAGGATTTGCGGGCGGGCGGCTAGGGCGCGGGCAAGGCTTAAACGCTGCTGTTCGCCGCCTGATAAGCGGCTGTGCCATTCGGCGGCTTCGTCCAAACGGTTTTTCAGGCTGCCTAAGCCGACGTGTTGCAGAATGTCGTGCAGGGTGTCGTCTGCAAGGCGGCACGGGTGCGGATAGCTGATGGTGTCGCGCAGGCTGCCGTGCGGCAGATAGGGGCGTTGCGGGATAAACAGGAAGCTGCCGTTGATGTGAAAATACCCGCCGTGGTAAGGCCATAAACCTGCGAGTCCGCGCAACAGGGTGGATTTGCCGATGCCGCTGCGCCCTTCCAGCAGCAGCCATTCGGGCGCGGTGGCTTCAAGGCTAACGGCTTGGAGCATCATGCTGCCTGCGGGGGTGTGGACGGTGGTTTGGTTGAGCATAAGCACGGGGCGGTTTTCAGGCTGCATTGGGCTTTTCAGGCTGCCTTTAATGCCGTCTGCACGCTGCTCTCTCTCCTGCGCTGGCGCGGGGGAGGGTTGGGGTGGGGGTGCGGTTTCGGCAGAAACCGAATCGGCTGGGGTATCAGGCGTTTGCCCCCACCCTAGCCCTCCCCCGCAAGCGGGAGAGGGAACGGCTTGGCTGTGGGAACAAGCGTTTTCAGGCTGCCTTTGCACCCTATCCAAAGCAGCCTGAAACCCGCCCAAACGTTCCACCACCGCCGCCCATTCAACCAGCCGGCGGTAGGAATCGGTGAACCAGCCGAAACTGTCCTGTACGCGGGCAAACGATGTGCGCGTCTGCATCATGTCGCCGAAAGTGAGCGTTTTGGCGAGATACATCGGCAGCGTAGCGAGAATGGGGATGAAAATGCTGATACGCACATACGTCGCCCAAAAGGTTTCTTGGCGGAATTCGCAGTTGGTGAGCCTGCGCCAGTTGTCGCGGATTTGGCGGTAACGCTGTTTCAGACGGCCTTGCTCGGCATCCGCGCCCTGATAAAACGCCACCTGCTCGGCGTGGTCGCGCACCCGCAACAATGCGGCGCGAAAATCCGCTTCGCGGTGCTGGCGGTCGATGTTCAAATCTTTCAGTTTGCGCCCGACCAAGTGGGCAATCAGCGTGCTGACGGCGGAATACGCCAGCGCAACCCAAACCAGATAGCCTTTCACGGTAAACGAGTGTCCGAACAGCGTGAAATGCTGCACGCCCGACAAGCCCCACAGCACGGCGACAAACGCGCTGAATTTGGCGATGTTGTTGATAAACGAACGGAACAGCACGATGCTTTTGTCGGCAAGCTGGTAGATGTCGTCTGAAATGCGCTGGTCGGGGTTGTCCGGTTCGCCCGCCAGTTGCAGGCGGTAGTGTTTATGCCCGCCGAGCCAATCGGACTGAAAACGCTCGGTCAGGTGCGTGCGCCAGCGGAAAATCAGCCGCTTTTGCAGCCAGTCGCCGCAGACGATACAGGCGATAATCAGCCCCATATAGCCGCAGTATTCTACGATTAAGGCTGGCATGGCCTTGCCGTTGAACGCGGCGAGCGCGTCGTAAAAATGCTTGTCCCACGCGGCGATTTTCACGCTTATCAAAATGGAAAACAGGGTGAAGCCGATAACGGAAGCGAGCAGCAGCCACTCGCGCCATTGGTTTTTACCGCCCCAAAACGGGCGGGCGAGATGGAAGAATTGTTTGAGTAATGCCATATTTCTGATGCTTTATATAAAACCGCAAAGGCAGCCTGAAAACGAGCGAAGCGAATTTCAGCGAAGCTAAAACGCTCAACACATTTTCAGGCTGCCTATTGCATTCCAATTAAGCTGTTTATAGCTTCCACTTGAAATTCAGCACTACATTACGCGGTTCGCCGTAGAACCAGCCCCAGCCTTTGGTGCGGGCTTCGTAGTTTTCGTAATAACGCTTGTCGGTCAGGTTGTTCACGTTAAGCGTGAGTTTCATGTGTTTGTTCGGCTCGTATTGCACGCCTGCGTTCCACACGGTGTAGCCGCCCAAGGGCTGCGCTACGTCCCAGCTTTTGTGTTTGCTCTGGGTGCTGAATCCGCCCGTGAGCGTCCAACGCGAAGCCGCACCCGGCAGGCGGTAGGCGGTGTGGACGCGCAGCATATGGCGCGGGGTGTGCTGGCTGAAATCCGCACCTGCCACAAACAGCGTCTGCCGCCCTGCGGTTTTGGTGTATTTGCGCGTGTTGTAGGTGTAGCCCGCGAAAATCTGCCAGTTGTCGCTGATATTGCCTGCGATTTCGGCATCAATGCCGCGACTTTGTACGCGCACGGGTTCGTAAATCCAGTTGCGGGTAACGGGGTGGCGCAGGCGGGTGCTGATGGGTTCGTTGTGTTTTTCGGTTTGGAACAGCGCGAGCGTGGTGTTCAAACGACCTTCGCGCCACGCGCTTTTCCAGCCGAGTTCGTAGCTGTTGCCCAACACGGCGGGCAGTTCTTTGTTGTCGGCATCCAATGCGCTGGTGTGCTTGAAGATGCTGGTGTAGCTGGCGTAAAGCGTGTTGTGTTCGTTCACATCAAAAGAAACGGCGGCATAGGGGATAAAGCGGCCTTTGCGGTAGTGGCTTTGGTTGCGCACGGCAAAATCAGGTGCGCCGTTGCGGGTGTCGCGATACCAGATAAAGTCGTTTTTCCAATGGCTGTATCCTGTGCCGAGCAACAGGTGGAAACGCCCGAAATTAAAGCGGTTGGCAAGCGTGAGCGTGTGGGTGGTGTAGCGGCTGTTGCGATAGTCTCGGTAGTCAAACACGCTCCAATCGGGGCGCGGGATTTCGTGGCCTGTCCATGTGTGCAGATTAAACGCGCGGTTGGCGGTGGGCTGTTCGCGCTGTTCGATGTCAAATTTTTCGCGGGTTGCGCTGTATGCGGCGTAAAAATCGTGTTTATTGCCGAATGCGCCGTATTTGCCGTCCAGCTCCATCATGCCCGCCCATTGGCTGTTGCGGCGGTTGTGGCGGGCAAACGAATCCAGCGGCAGCGTGCCGTCGTCTGTGCCGCAAGACGCGCACGAGCCTGAAAGCTGGGCTTGCTCGCTGACGGATGTGTTGCGTTTGTAGTCGGCTTTGGCGGTGAGTTTCCAATCGTCGTTGAAGTAGTGTTCCCACTCGGCAAAGGTGTGCAGCTTGCGGTGGGTGGCTTTGTCCCAATCCGAACCCCAAAAAATATCGCGTTTCAGGCGCAGGGGGTTGCCTTGTTTGTCGGACGGCAAACCGAAGCCGAGCGGGGTTTCGGTTTGGCGGTGGTACAGCGCGCCGACGGTGAGTTTGTCTTTTTCGCCGAAGAATTTGTCGGCGGTGGCGAAAATCAGCGCGTTATTGCCGTCAACATGGTCGCGGAAGGTGTTGTCGCGCTCCAATACGGCAACGGCACGGCCGCGGATTTGCGCGGCTTCGCTCAACACGCCCGACACATCCGCCACGCCGCGCACCGTGCCCCAGCGGTCGGCAGACGCTTCAAATTCTGCCAAAGGCTGCGAAGTCGGACGTTTCAACACCATATTGATAGAGCCGCCCGGTTCGCTGTTGGTCTGCTTCATGCCGCTGCCGCCGCGCAACACTTCAATGCGCTCGTAAAGGGCGGTGTCGGAAAGCTGTTTGCCGTTGTGCAGGTTGTTGCCCGACACGCTGGCAATGGTGGAGTTGATGCCGTTGGTGGTGATGGAATTGATGTTGAAGCCGCGCGACTGGTATTGCGTGTAGTTGCCGCGCCGCACCACGTTGATGCCCGTGGTCATTTTCAGCGCGTCTTCCAGCGTGGTTGCGCCCAAGTCGTCAAGCTGCTTGCGGGTAATCACGCTCACCGACTGCGGCGTGTCTTTGGGTGCGAGTTTGAGCCCCGTTGCCGACGACATTTCGGATTCGGTGTAGCTGTCTTGGATTTTGCGCTTGCCATACACATTCACGTTTTGCAGCTCGGTGGACGCGTTTTCGGCAAAGGCGGCGGCAGGCAGCGTGGCAATGCACAGCGCGAGCGTGCGAATTTTAAGCTGGGTTTGGGCTTTCATGTTTATGGGTTACTTTCTTTATTGTTAAGGGAATTTTGTGCCAGCAAAATGGCGTGGTTTAGGGTGGCAACGATGTGGGCGCGATAAATGGATTACAGCGACACAGCATGAGTAAAGCGCGACATTGTCCAACATTCCGTTAGTTTTTGTAAATAACCCTTTGTGATGAAATGGATTAGGATTTAGGGGGTGGTTAGCCACACCAATGAATTAGAACCTGTATTCACTATTTTCATAGGTAGATTTTATGGCATAAAAGCGTGGATACAAGGCAAAAAGCGCAGCAAGGTTGGACACCTTGCGAGCATTTTTAACGCGGTAGCCGCGTTTTTAGGGCATAAAAGATGCCTATGGAAATAGTGAATACAGGTTCTTAGCATCGCGCGTCACGCTATGTTGATGATGGGGGATAGGCAGCCTGAAACCTTTGCCCAAGCCCAAAGCATGAAAGGCAGCCTGAAACCGAGTGTAGTGGGTTTCAGGCTGCCTTATCGTGTTGCCCGTTGCCTATTTTCAGGCTGCATTATGAGCAGCATTCAATCTATATAAAGGCAGCCTGAAAACGAGCGTAGCGAGTTTCAGCGAAGCTAAAACGGTAAAACCCACTTTCAGGCTGCCTAACCACGCTAATTCTTCATACTCTGCACAGGCGCGGGAATCCGCCCGCCGCGGTTCACAAACGCTTCGCAGCTCCCCGCTTTGGTCGGCATAATCGGCGCGTAGCCCAGCAGCCCGCCAAATTCCACGCTCTCGCCCACGCCTTTGCCTGTAACGGGAATAATCCGCACGGCGGTGGTTTTGCTGTTAATCATGCCGATGGCGGCTTCATCGGCGATGATGCCCGCGATGGTGCTGGCTGGGGTGTCGCCGGCCACCGCCACCATGTCCAAGCCCACGGAACACACGGCGGTCATGGCTTCCAGCTTGTCCAGCGTCAAAATGCCTGTTTCGGCGGCGGCAATCATGCCTTCGTCTTCCGACACGGGGATAAACGCGCCGCTCAGCCCGCCCACAGCAGACGAAGCCATCATGCCGCCTTTTTTTACCGCGTCGTTGAGCAACGCCAGCGCGGCGGTGGTGCCGTGCGTGCCGCATACGGTCAGGCCCATCGCTTCCAAAATGCGGGCGACGGAATCGCCGACGGCGGGTGTGGGCGCGAGCGACAAATCCAAAATGCCGAACGGAATGCCGAGCATTTTCGCCGCTTCCTGCCCGATGAGTTCGCCCACGCGGGTGATTTTGAACGCGGTTTTTTTCACGATTTCGGCGATTTCGGTGAGATTTTGGCTGGCGCAATCTTTTAAGGCAGCCTGCACCACGCCGGGGCCGGACACGCCCACGTTAATCACCGCGTCTGCTTCGCCCGCGCCGTGGAACGCGCCCGCCATGAAAGGGTTGTCTTCCACCGCGTTGCAGAACACGACGATTTTGGCGCAGCCGAAGCCTTCTGTCGTGATGTCGGCGGTTTGCTTGATGATGTCGCCCGCCAATTTCACCGCGTCCATATTGATGCCTGCGCGGGTGGAGCCAATGTTGATGGAGCTGCACACGATGTCGGTGGTGCGCATGGCTTGGGGAATGGAGCGAATCAGCACTTCATCGGCGGGCGAAATGCCTTTTTGCACCAGCGCGGAAAAACCGCCGATAAACGATACACCGATGGCTTTGGCGGTGCGGTCAAGCGTTTGCGCGATGCTCACATAGCTATCCGCGCCTGTGGCGGCGGCGATTTGTGCGATGGGCGTTACCGAGATGCGCTGGTTCACAATCGGCACGCCGTATTTGGCGGAAAGATGCTGCGCGGTGGCAACTAGGTCTTTGCCGATGCGGGTGATTTTGTTGTAGATGTTTTGGTTGAGCGTGTGGATGTCGGGCGAGATGCAGTCGTGCAGGTCTATGCCGATGGTGATGGTGCGCACGTCAAAATTTTGGTCGGACACCATGCGGATGGTTTCTAGGATTTCGGTGGATTGGATATGGGACATGGTTGGGCTTTCTTGGGTTGATGCCGTTATTTATGCTGGTTGGTTGGCAAAATAATCGGCAAGGGTTTGCAATATATTTTCAGGACAAGCGGGGTTGGGGCATTTTTTAGGCTGAAAGTAGGTTTTGCCGTTTCAGGCTGCCTTAATCATCAATTTATTGCTGCTTCACTTCCACTTTGCCATTTTTAACCGCATCCAACAGCGTTGCCGCTTGCTTGTCTTGCGGATTGTTTTTCAGATGCGCTTGCAGATATTGCTTGGCTTTGGCGGTGTTGCCTTTCATTAAATAGGCGATGCCGAGCGCGCGGTTGGCAAGCGGGTCGCCGTTTTTCAAGGCTTGTTGCAACGTTGCGATGCCGCGGTCTATGCGGTTGCTGTACACCAAAAACAAGCCAAATTCGCCTTGCGCTTGGGCTTTTTCTTTGCCGTTCAATCGCGCAATCCATGCTTGGTAATATTTATCGGCTGCGGCGGCGGCATTGGGCACGTCTAAATTGTGCGCCATGGCGTTGGTTTGCGCGACTTGGCGCAAGAAGCCTGTGTATTGCGCGTCTTTGGGCGTAACCACTTGGGTTTCAACCATCAGCCGAAAGAGCTTGGCCAGCTGCGCGGCTTCGGCGGCGGCGCGTTGCTGGTCGGCGGCGTTGTCAAAGCGGGTGGGATAGGCGATGGCGTGTTCTCTCAAATCGTTAAACACTTGGTTCGCCAATGCCATGTTGATGCTTTTGGGCTGCACCAGTTGGTTCATGTCGTGCTGCGGATAGGGTTTGGCTTGCGCGATGGCGCTTAATGCGGCAAGTAGCGCGGTAAACAGGGCTTTTTTCATTTTCAGGCTGCCTTTGGGGTTGAGATGGGGCAATAGGCAGCCTGAAAATGGATTTCGCCGTTTCAGGCTGCCTAATCGTTTAGAACCTGTATTCACTATTTTCATAGGCATCTTTAATGCCCTAAAAACGTGGCTACCGCGTTAAAAATGCTCGCAAGGTGTTCACAACACCTTGCTGTGCTTTTTGCCTTGTATCCACGCTTTTATGTCATCAAATCTACCTATGAAAATAGTGAATGCAGGTTCTGAAATTTGCTCAAATGCGGTGCATGGCGTTAAAAATCGCTTCGTGTTGAATGCGGATTTCCAGCGATAATTTTTGGCTCTCGGCGGCAAACAGCTCGGCAAGCTCGGGCGGTGTTTTGCTGCATTGGGCGGTGTCCACCAAAATAATCATGGTAAAAAATTCGCCCATCAGCTGCTGGCTGATGTTTACGATGTTGATTTGATTTTCAGCCAACAGCTTGGATACGTTGTACACGATACCCACGCGGTCTTTGCCGATAACGCTGATGATGGATTGCGACATGGTTTGCCTTTCAAGATAAAAAAGCGCATTGTAGCCCAAACCCCGCATTCAGGCAGCCTGAAACGCACGATTGCTTGCTGCCCCGTTTCAGGCTGCCTAAAATCACGATTTTTTTACCAGAACCACAAAAATGCTCCCCATCCACGCCCACATCGCCGAACAAATGGACAGCCGCCTGCTACTGCTGCGCCGCCAACCCCAAACCATCCTGCTCCACGGCGCAGACCACGACACCAGCCGCCGCCTGCTCGCCCAACGCTACCCGCAAGCCACATTCAGCGAATACGACCACCGCGCCCCGTGGCTCGCCCAAGCCGCGCAAAACCGCCGTGCCCAAAATAGCTGGCTTAGCAAACGGCTGGGCAAAGGGCAAATCCCGCAAACGCATCAGCCCATCGCTTTCAGGCTGCCTGAAAACAGCACCGAAATGCTGTGGAGCAACCTGCTGCTGCACCACGCCGACAGCATCAGCGACACCCTAGCCAACTGGTCGCAAGCCCTGCACGACAACGGCTTGCTGTTTTTCAGCCATCTGGGCGACCAAAGCCTGCCCGAAATCCGCCACATCCTGCAACAGCACGCCCTGCCCTACTCCGCCCCCACGCTCATCGATATGCACGACCTAGGCGATGCCTTGCTGGAACACCACTTCTACGACCCTATTGTGGACAGCATCAGCCTAACACTCAGCTACCAAAGCCCCACCGCCCTGCTGCAAGACATCGCCGAGCTAGGCATCTGGCAAGCCCTGCGCCCCAGCGATGAAGCCACCGTGCAACAGCTCGTGCAACAAGCATGGCAACAAGGCAGCCTGAAAACGCTCACGCTGGAAATCATCCAAGGGCACGCCCTGCGCAAAACCCTGCTGCCCGAAAATACGCATTTGGTGCAGTTTTTGCCACGCAAGCAGTAGGCGATAAGAGGCAGCCTGAAAAATGATGACACTTTAACCGTTGTGAATTTTACTAATTATGAAGACAAACAAGCCCGATATAATTGACAACATACGCGCTTCCATACTTATCGTAATTGGCATTGGATTGCTTATATACGAATTCTATCTTTCAGCATAATTTTTCATCCCTTCTCAAATCGCTTACTTTAAAAGCAAAGATATTGGCAACATAAAAGAAGGTTGTTTATATTTTGTGGGAGTAAATTACAAAAGTGGGTCCATACACAGATAAATGGATACCATGGAAATTTGTATGATTTATTAATTACCAATTCTCCCCCATCTATAAAATATAAAAATAGGCGTGTTGGTCTATATGGTAATAGTAAAAAATGAGAGAAGAATTATTGTTACAAAAGTGAAATATGTGGACGTTCATTTCTTAAATGAAGATTCCAGTTATGTTTACTATTTTGTATACACAGAACCATATTCAAAATAATCTTTATGCAAATTGATTGAAATAGACGATTGATAAAAATGCCCTTTCTTCTTTTTTGATACAACAATACAAGCAGACTGAACCGCGTTTTCAGGCTGCTTTTTGCTACAATACGCGCCACTTTTAACAATTAACAATTTTCAGGCTGCCTTAATCCCGCCCGCCCTTAAAACCACACCATGCGCCCCACCCTACTCCTACTCGCCCCGCTGATTACCGCCTGCCAAACGCTCCCCGACCTAAACCAGCGCGAGCCATCCATCTACATCCCCACCGTTCACAGCCCCCAGCTAGAACGCGCGCTAAATCTCCCGTCCAACAGCGACCCCGCGCCCGCCAACCCGCCGCCCGACCCCAAGCCCCAGCAGCTTGACGAGCCGATTTTCAATGCCCACACCCACATCATCGACCAAGCCAACCAAGCCTACGCCCTACGCGCCAGCCTAATTGACAACGCCAGTGTGTCCATCGACGCGCAATACTACATCTGGCACAACGACACCACAGGCAAGCAACTGCTGCAAAAGCTGCACCAAGCCGCCGAGCGCGGCGTGCGCGTGCGCCTGCTGCTGGACGACAACAACACCAACGGCATGGACGACATTCTCACCGCGCTCAACCGTCATCCCAACATCCAAATCCGCCTGTTCAACCCCTTTCTGATTCGCAAATGGCGCGCGCTGGGCTATCTTGCCGACTTCCCCCGCGTAAACCGCCGTATGCACAACAAAACCCTAACCGCCGACAACCGCGCCAGCATCATCGGCGGGCGCAATATCGGCGACGAATACCTAACCGACACCACGCAAAAAACCACGTTTAACGACATGGACGTGCTGGTAAGCGGCAGCATCGTAACCCGCATCTCGCAAGAATTTGACCGCTACTGGCGCAGCGACTCCGCCTATCCGCTGGAAAGCATCATCAAGCCCACCACCAAACGCATCGCCCACGGCAACGCCCAACTCAACACCCCCAGCAGCGACCCCGCCCCCGAAGCCGCCCTCCAAGGCAGCCTGAAATACTACCCCAGCCGAATCCAGCTTGTGAGCGACGACCCCGCCAAAGCCCTAGACCGCAAAGTGCGCGTAAACGTGTGGAACGAAATCCAAAAAGCCCTAGGCACGCCCCAGCGCGAGCTTTATCTCGTCAGCCCCTATTTTGTGCCCACCAAAACAGGCGCAGACATCATGCAAACCATCACCCAATCGGGCATCCACACCACCATACTCACCAACTCCCTTGCCGCCACCGATGTCGCCCCCGTGCATTCAGGCTATATGCGCTACCGCAAACCCCTGCTGCGCGCAGGCGTAGAACTCTACGAACTCAAACCCGAAAGCAGCCACAAAAAACGCAAGCTCAAAGACCGCGGGCTAACAGGCAATTCCAGCACCAGCCTGCACGCCAAAACCTTTATCGTCGATAAACAGCGCGTATTCGTTGGCTCGTTTAACCTAGACCCCCGCAGCGCACGGCTCAACACCGAAATGGGCGTTGTCATCCAAAGCCCCGAACTCGCCCAAACCCTGCAAAGCCAATTCCACCAACAAGCGCAACACGATGCCTACCGCGTAACCCTAAACCGCCACGGCAAAACCCAATGGCACGACCCCGACCACCCCGAGCAACCGCCCGCCACCCGCGAACCCCAAGCCAGCCTATTCAAACGCGCCCTAAGCAAATTTTTATCATGGCTGCCGATTGAACGGCTGTTGTAACGCTGTGAACTTTGTTTACTGCTTGTGAACCAATTTTCAGGCTGCCTTAATCGCCGCTATCATAGGCAGCCTGAAACAGCAATGGAGCGTCGGCGGCTCGCCAACACAATGGCAATCCCCACACAGCAGCCCATTCAATTAACCATTTGCCAACGAGCCATCGCCGCTCCATTTTTTAAAGAACCTGTATTCACTATTTCCATAGGCAGATTTTATGACATAAAAGCGCGGATACAAGGCAAAAAGCACAGCAAGGTTGGATACCTTGCGCGCATTTTTAACGCAGTAGCCGCGTTTTTAGGACATAAAAGATGCCCATGAGAATAGTGAATACAGGTTCTAAATTTCAGGCCGCCCCATCCCCTTATAATAGGCAGCCTGAAAACCCCTTTTTATAACCCCACCCCAAGGAGCCCCCATGACCACCTACCTTATCACAGGCGCAAACGGACAAGTCGGCAGCCAACTCGTGCGCCAACTGCAAGCCCAGCCCAACACCACCATCATCGCCGCCGACCGCGACACACTAGACATCACCGACCGCGCCGCCGTATTTCAGGCTGCCCAAACCCACCGCCCCAGCATCATCATCAACGCCGCCGCCCACACCGCCGTTGATAAAGCCGAAAGCGAAGCCGAACTCGCCCGCGCCATCAACGTAAACGGCACACGCCACCTAGCCGAAGCCGCCCAAGCCATCGGCGCAGCGTTCCTACACATCTCCACCGACTATGTATTTGATGGCAAAGGCGAAAACCCCTACCGCGAAACCGACCCCACCGCCCCCCAAAGCGTATACGGGCAAACCAAACTAGACGGCGAAACCGCCGCACTCGCCGCCTGCCCGCGCACCATCATCCTACGCACCGCATGGGTATTCGGCGAACACGGCAACAACTTCGTCAAAACCATGCTACGGCTCGGGCGCGAGCGCGACACACTCGGCATCGTCACCGACCAATTCGGCGCACCCACCTACGCAGGCGACATCGCCGCCGCACTGATAAAAATCGCCCAACACATCAACGCCGCGCAATCCACCGAATACGGCGTGTACCACTATTCAGGCAGCCCCTACACCAGCTGGCACGGCTTCGCCAGCGAAATCTTCCGCCGCGCCGCCGAGCAAAACCTACTGCCGCGCATCCCCACGCTCAACGCCATCGCCACCACCGACTACCCCACCCCCGCCCAACGCCCCGCCAACTCACGCCTAGATTGCAGCAAAATCCAAGCCGCCTTTGGCATCGCCCCCAGCGACTGGCAAGTCGCATTAGGCAGCCTGAAAGATTATGTGTAAGCCCATTTCAGGCTGCCTTATGCAAGCAACCAAGCGCATTGTCGCCAGCAGATAAACATTGAACACCATCCTGTTACACGCAAAACGCCGTAGGTCAAAATCCTGACCTACGGCGTTGTTGTATTGGGCATAGATAAAGGCAGCCTGAAATCTTTGCAAAACCCCCAGCGGCAGCCTGAAAAATAAGAAATGCCGTCATTCCCGCCTACGCGCACTACTGTCCGGAATAAATCCCCATTAAACATCAACTACCTAACCACCTATCCACTCAACATCAAATCAACCGTCCCTGTACCCGATCTATCCACTCCCGCCTTTGTTGTTCTATCACTTCAACAGCGGCATTGGCTTTGAGACGGGTTACGAAATACGCACCTGCTTGGTCTAGTTCTGCCCACCCGTTGTAGTCGCAGTAGCCTTTGTCAAAAACATAGGTTGCGCCTTTTTCAGGCTGCACGATGTGGCGTTGGCCGATGTCGTTGACGCTGGCTTCGGTAATGCTTTGGGCGGTGGGGCATGGGGGATTTTTATTCCGGACAGTAGTGCGCGTAGGCGGGAATGACGGCATTTCTTGTTTTCAGGCTGCTGTTGGGTGGCAAAAGTTTCAGGCTGCCTAACCGTTTTACCGCAAGGCGTGTTTCAGCGTTTGCCACAAGCCTGCTTGGCTGAATATATCGTTATGCCCAGTGGGGAGTTCGTGATACTGCGCCCGCGCGCCTAGGGTTTGCGCCAGCCGTTGCCCGTGCGTGGCGGGGATGAGCGTGTCGTGTGTGCCGTGGAAAATCAGCACCTGCGTGTTGGGCGTGGCTGCGAGATAATCGGCGGTGGGCAGCGGGTATTTGATAAGCAACGGCGGCACAAGCGGCATTTTTTCGCGGATTAAATCGCACAGGCGCAGATAGGGCGAAATCAGCACCAGCTTGGGCGTGTGCAACTGCGCGGCAACGTGCGCCGCCATGCCGCTGCCGATGGAGTAGCCGATTATGATGATTTGGTCGGCGGGGAAACTTTGGCGCACATACTGCGCCATGCGCTCGGCATCGGCGAGCAGCTCGGCTTGGCTGCGGATTTGCCCGCTGCTTTTGCCGTAGCCGCGATAGTCAAACACATAGCTGTCGTAGCCCAGCTCGGCGAAGCGTTGCGCGACTTCGCCCCAGCTGTCCAATGCGCCTGCGTTGCCGTGGAAAAACAAAATCGCGCCTTTGCCGTGGGGTTGGCGGAAATGCAAGCCGTTGAGCACTGCTCCGTTTACGGGCAGGGCGATTTCTTCGTGCGGCAGCCTGAAAGCGTAGGCGTAGTGGGCGGGCAGTTGGGTGGGATGGAATAACAGGTTTTCTTGCTGGGTGTACAGGGTGCAGGATGTGGCGGCGTAGAGCGTGGCGATGAGTGCTAGCAGTTGGGAAAGTCGTTTTTTCATGGTTTCAGGCTGCCTGAAAGTGGTTTTGTTGGTTGCGCCGTAATGGTGTCGGCGGTGGATGGTGGATATGAGTGGTTGGGGTTGGGCGTTACGGGCTGCGGGATGGACGCGGGGACAGCGGTGGGCAGTCTGAAAAGCGTCCCCGCGTCTCTACGGCTTGCTTGCAAGCCGTGCGCTGGCAAATTTGTTTAGGCAGCCTGAAAATTAGCTTTCAGGCTGCCTTTGTGTGTTTATGCGGTCAATAGGCGCAGGGCTTCTTGGTATTTGGCGACGGTTTTGGCGAGTACGTCGGCGGGGATGGCGGGGACGGGGGGCTGTTTGTTCCAGCCGCTGTGTTCTAGCCAGTCGCGGATGAATTGTTTGTCAAACGATGGAGGATTGCTGCCGATTTGGTAGCTTTGCGCTGCCCAGAAGCGGCTGGAATCGGGGGTGAGCACTTCGTCCATTAGGGTGAGCGTGCCGTTTTCGTCTAGCCCAAATTCAAATTTGGTGTCGGCAATGATGATGCCGCGTGTGGCGGCGTATTCGGCGGCTTCGGTGTAGAGTTGGATGGCTTTGGCGCGCACTTGGTGGGCAAGTTCGCTGCCGATGATGTCGCTGCATTGGGCGAAGCTGATGTTTTCGTCATGCTCGCCGACTGCGGCTTTGGTGGATGGGGTGAAGATGACTTCGGGCAGTTTTTCGGCTTCGCGCAGGTTGGCAGGGAGTGGGATGCCGCAGATTGCGCCTGTGGCTTGGTAGGCTTTCCAGCCGCTGCCGCTGATGTAGCCGCGCACCACGGCTTCTATTTTGACGGGGGTGAGCCGTTTGGCGACGACGGCGCGTGCTGCGATGGCTTGGGCTTCGGCTTGGGGCAGGATGTCGTACACGGTTTGCCCTGTGAAGTGGTTGGGCATGATGTGGGCGAGTTTGTTGAACCAGAAGTTGGAGATTTGGGTCAGGATTTCGCCTTTGCGGGGGATGGGTTCGTTGAGTATGACATCAAAAGCGGATAGGCGGTCGCTGGCGACGATGAGCATGGTTTGGCTGTCTATTTCGTATAGGTCGCGGACTTTGCCTGAATAGAGTTTTTTGAGTGGGAGATTCATGGTTGGGGCTTTCTGGGGTGGTTGGGGGGAAGGGGATTGCGGTGGTTGGGGCAGCCTGAAAGGGGTGGGCTGCGGCGATGGTAAGCGTGGGTATGGCGGCGATACGCCATGTTCTGTTTCAGGCTGCATTGATTCTTGGGGCAGCCTGAAAAGATTGTATTGGGTTTCAGGCTGCCTTGGGGTAGCTGCCTGCTACCAAAATATCGCGGGTTACATTTTGGATGTCGCGGTGTCCTGTGAATGCCATGCTTAAATCCATTTCGTTGTACAGGATTTCTAGAGCGCGGGTTACGCCTGCTTCGCCGTAGGCGGCGAGCGCGTAGAGATGGGGTCGCCCGATGAATGTGCCGCGTGCGCCCAGTGCCCATGCTTTTAGGATGTCTTGCCCTGTGCGGATGCCGCCGTCTAGCCAGACTTCGGTTTGGCTGCCCACGGCTTGCACGATGGCGGGCAGGGCGCGGATGGTGGATGGCGCGCCATCTAGCTGCCTGCCGCCGTGGTTGGAGACGATGATGGCATCTGCACCGTGTTGCACGGCTTTTTCTGCGTCTTCGGGGTCTATGATGCCTTTGATGATGAGCTTGCCGCCCCATAGGTCTTTGATGTGGGCGATGTCGTCCCAGCTTAATTTGGGGTCAAATTGTTTGGCGACCCACGGCATCAGCTCGGCTAGGTTGGTTACGTCTTTGGCGTGTCCCGCGATGTTGCGGAAGGTGCGCCGTTGGGTGTTGAGCATTTTTAGCCCCCATTCTATTTTGCTGGCCAGGTTGAGCAGGTTGGAGAGCGTGGGGCGCGGGGGGACGGTGAGCCCGTTTTTGATGTCGCGGTGGCGTTGCCCGACGATTTGCAAATCGGCGGTGAGCACCAGCGTGCTGCATTGGGCATCTTGGGCGCGGCGGATTAAATCGGCCATAAATTCGCGGTCGCGCATCACATAAAGCTGAAACCAGAATGGGGCGGTGGTGTTTTCGGCAACGTCTTCTATGGAGCAGATGGACATGGTGGATAGGGTGTAGGGGATGCCAAATTTTTCGCAGGCGCGGGCGGCAAGGATTTCGCCATCGGCGTGGAACATACCTGTTAGCCCTGTGGGGGCGATGGCGAGCGGCATTTTGACGGTTTGCCCGAGCATTTGGGTTTGCAAGCTGCGGTTTTCCATATCCACCAGCACGCGCTGGCGAAATTGGATGGGGGCGAAATCGGCGGCGTTGGCGTGGTAGGTGGATTGTGTCCACGAGCCTGTGTCGGCGTATTCGTAGAACATTTTAGGCAGCTTGCGGCAGGCAACTTGGCGCAGGTCTTCGATGGTGGTGATTTGGGATAGGGGTGGGGTGAACATGGGGGGTGTCCTTGTGGGTAGTAAACATTAAAGGCAGCCTGAAACGCTTGGGGATGCGTTTTCAGGCTGCCTTTGCGATTTATGCGCTGCGGTAGGCGAGTAATAAATTGCGGAATACGTTGGGGTCTTTGATAAAGGTCATTTCGCCTTCGGCGGGGAAGTGGTAATCCAGCAGGCGGGAAACCCAGAAGCGGATGCAGCCTGCGCGGTAGGCGGTGGGCAGGTAGTCTTGTTCGGCGGGGGTTAGGCGGCGGATGCTCTGGTAGCCGTTTAGGAAGGCTTGTTGCAGGGTGGGGTCTATGTGGTTGTCGGCAGTGCGCGCCCAGTCGTTGATGGCGATGGCGATGTCGTAAACAAAGCTGCCGTGGCAGGCGTAGTAAAAATCGATGAAACCTGCGACTTGGTCGCCGTGGAGCAATACGTTGTCTTTGAATAAATCGGCGTGGATGATGCCGCTGGGCAGGTGGGTGTCGGGGTGTTGGGCTAGGTGGGCGATTTCGTCTTGCAGCAGCTGCGCGTCTTGGGGTTCTAGGTGGGGGGCGAGTTGGGCTTCGCTGTTGCGCCACCATGTTGCGTGGCGGGGATTGGGCATGGTTTGGGGAAAGGTTGCGCCTGCAAGGTGCATTTGGGCGAGCATTGCGCCTGTGCTGCGGCATTGGGCGGCAGTGGGATAGGCGACATCGCTGCCGTTGAGTTTTTCTACGATGCAGGCGGGTTTGCCTGCTAATGTGGCGGTGAGTGCGCCATTGCGTTGGGCGATGGGGGCGGGGCAGGCTACGGCGTTTGCGCTTAGGTGTTGGGTGAGCGCCATAAAAAAGGGCACTTCGTGCGCTTTTAGGGTTTCAAACACGGTGAGCACATAGCTGCCGCTCGTGGTATGCAGAAAATAATTGCTGTTGGTTACGCCTTGGGCGATGCCTTGCAGGGATTGAAATTCGCCGAGATGGTATTGGGTGAGCAGTTGGCGCATTTCGTCGTTGGATACGCTGGTGTAAACGGACATAAGGCAGCCTGAAAATGAACGAGGTTGAAAGGGGACCATGATAGCAAATTTAGGCGGCTTCGGCAGCCTGAAAAGGGGTGCGCGGGGTGGTTTCAGGCTGCTGCAAACTCTGTTTGGGCGTGGTTGGTGTTTTGTGATACATTTAACGCGCTTTAACCAAGCCACTCAACCATTTAACCATCTCTAACGAAAGCCCAAACCATGTCCACATCCGTTATCCGCCCCGATATTCTCGCCCAAACCGCTTACCACGTTGCCGATGCGCCCGATGGCTTTATCAAACTGGACGCAATGGAAGTGCCGTATCAATTTTCGGCAGAACTGCGCGCCGAGCTTGCCCACGAGCTTGCCGCCGCGCCAATTAACCGCTATCCCAACATCACCACCAGCCCTTTGCCCGCCTTGCTGCGCAGCACGTTTGCCATCCCCGAAGCCGCGCAAATCGTGCTGGGCAACGGCTCGGACGAAATCATCCAGTTCATTACGCTGCTGGTTGCCCAAGCCAACGCCACCGTGCTGGCGGTTGAACCCAGTTTTGTGATGTATCGCCGCAATGCGGAACTCTTTGGCATGAACTACATCGGCGTACCGCTCAACCCCGATTTCACGCTCAACTTGGAAGCCACACTCAAAGCCATCCAGCAACACAAGCCCGCGCTGATTTTTCTCGCCTACCCCAACAACCCCACGGGCGTGCCGTTTAGCCGCGAAGCGGTGGAAGCCATCATCCAAGCCGCCACAGGCATCATCGTGATAGACGAAGCCTACGGCGCGTTTAGCCACGACAGCTTGCTTGACCAAGCAGGGCAGCCTGAAAACCTAGTCGTGATGCGCACATTAAGCAAAATCGGCTTCGCAGGCTTGCGCGTGGGCTACGCCGCGGGCAGCCCCGCCGTGATGGGCGAGTTGGCAAAAATCATGCCGCCTTACAACATGAACCAGCTTAGCCTTGCCGCCGCCGCTTTCGCCCTGCGCCATGCCGATGTGTTCACGCAGCACATAGAAACGCTAAAAAACGAACGCGCCCGCGTGGGCAACGCGCTGGCAGAGTTGGAAGATGTAACCGTGTTCCCCAGCGAAGCCAATTTTGTAACCGCCCGCCTGCCCGATGCCACGCTGGCGTTTAACACGCTGAAAGACAACAAAATTTTGGTGAAAAACCTGCACGGCACGCATCCTTCGCTGCAAAACTGCCTGCGCCTAACCATCGGCACGCCCGAAGAAAACGACCAAGTGCTGCGCGTGCTGGGCAACGTGATTGCCGACCACGTTCGCGCCAAACAAAGCGGCTTCTACGCCAACGCCGAAGCCATCACCAAGCTCAACGCAGGCATGATTAAAGGCGTGCTGCTGGCGGTGGTGCTGTTCTCGCTGATGAGTATTTATTTGTGCAGCCATTATTTTGGCGATTTGGTGGTGGCGGTTTAAGCTACTTTTTAGGCTGCCTGAAAATATAGTTGATTAACATTTCAATGATACGGCGTTGCCATTTCATGCGTTGCGCCGCATACCACGCTTACCATGCGCTGTATAGCAACCATGCGCTCTTTGTGTTAACAACGCAAAGGCAGCCTGAAACGCACTCAAATACGTTTTAGCTTCGCTGAAACACGCTTCGCTCGTTTTCAGGCTGCCTATTCAAAATCCCATTTCACACACCACCACAAGGACACAACCATGCGAACCGCCACCGTCACCCGCAACACCAGCGAAACCCAAATCACCGCGAGATTTCAGGCTGCCTTTTGTGCCTTAAATCAAACCTATTCGGATTGGGCTGGAAAAAAACCCGGAAACGGGAACAATATCCACGGCTGCCCGTAAGGCAGCCTGAAACCCGAAAATGAAAACAGGAAAGGAAACCCCGATGAAACAAGACTGGAAAAAATCCCATAAAGACCTATACGGCATCAAAACCCAACCTGTATTACTCAACGTTCCCACCCAGCGGTTCATCATGATAGACGGCAAGGGCAACCCCAATGCCGCCGATTTTTCCGAACGCGTGGGTGCGCTGTACAGTCTCGCGTATGCCATAAAGATGGGATACAAAAAAACCGCCGCAGGGCGGGAAATTGATGATTTTGCCGTTTATCCGCTGGAAGGCGTGTGGCGGCAGAAAACGCAGGCAGGGAAGGGCGCATTGGACAAAGACAGTCTGGCATACACCGTCATGATTGCCCAGCCCGATTTCGTCACCCCCGAAATGTGGCAGGACGCGCTGGAAAAAACCCGCATCAAAAAGCCCAATCCGCTTTATGAAGAAGTGCGCTTTGCGAGTATGTCGGACGGCAAATGCGTCAACATTCTGCACGTCGGCACGTTTGACGACGAACCGCGCTCGTTTGCCGAAATGGACCGCTTCTGCCGGGAACACGGTTTGCGGCGCAGCAGCGATATCCACCGCGAAATCTATCTGAGCAACGCCAACCGCACCGCACCCGAAAAACTCAAAACGATATTGCGCTATGCGGTGGAATAGCGGTTTTCAGGCAGCCTGAACGGAGATTTTCAGGCTGCCTATTCAAAATCCCATTTCACACACCACCACAAGGACACAACCATGCGAACCGCCACCATCACCCGCAACACCAGCGAAACCCAAATCACCGTATCGCTCAACCTAGACGGCACAGGCAAAGCCCGCTTTGACACAGGCATCCCCTTTTTGGAACACATGCTAGACCAAATCGCCCGCCACGGCTTGATAGACCTAGACATCGTATGCAAGGGCGATTTGCACATAGACGACCACCACAGCGTAGAAGACATCGGCATCACGCTTGGGCAAGCACTCAAAGCCGCGCTGGGCGACAAAATCGGCATCCGCCGCTACGGGCACAGCTATGTGCCGCTGGATGAAGCATTAAGCCGCGTGGTGCTGGATTTATCAGGACGCGCAGGGCTGGAATACCACATTGACTTTACCCGCGCCACCATCGGCAAGTTTGACGTGGACTTGTTCAGCGAGTTTTTCCACGGGCTGGTGAACCACGCCATGATAACGCTGCATATTGACAACCTGCGCGGCAAAAATGCCCACCACCAAGCCGAAACCGTGTTCAAAGCATTCGGGCGCGCGCTGCGCATGGCGGTGGAATACGATGAGCGCATGGCGGGCAAAATGCCCTCTACCAAAGGGACGCTAACGGCGTAGTGTTTGCGGTGTAGATAGGTTTTCAGGCTGCCTTTGTGTGATGTAAGGCAGCCTGAAAACATTGTAAAACCTGTAACCGATGGAGCGTCGGCGGCTCGCCGACATTTTGAAAAATCAGTAATGCTATGTTTTAATAAGTGTTGGCAACGAGCCGTCGCCGCTCCATTTTAGGTTTCAGGCTGTTGTTGGGGGTTTTGCAAAGGTTTCAGCCTGAAAACCCTGAAACAAAATTCAGCGAAACCAAAATAAAGCCCCACCGTCAACACAAAAAAACCTGCATTCCAGCAATATAGCCGCGAATACAGGTTCTTCCATTTCAGGCTGCCCTAGCCGCCGCACACGCCGCAGCAACCGCTTTCGCCGTGTTCCTTTTTCTCATCGTTTGCGTTGTTCAAAACAGGCAGTTCTATCTCTTGTGCTTCGTTGTTTTGTTCGTTTACATCGTTTACTTGAATGGTGTTTTCGCCCATGGTTTTTCCTTAAAAGCGAGGTTAATCAAGCGGCAGCAGATTATAGCGTGTTTACGCGCCATCAGGCAGCCTGAAACCACCCTAGCCCATTTTCAGGCTGCTATCATCGTTTATTTCAACTGCATCGCTGAAAGGACAAACCCATGCTCAAAATCATCTCGGGCGCGCAAACAGGCGTGGATAGGGGCGCGCTCAATGCCGCGCTGGCTCATTCCATCCCCTGCGGCGGTTGGTGTCCCGAAGACCGCCGCGCAGAAGACGGCATCATCGCCCCGCACTACCCCGTTATCCCGCTGCCCAACGCGGGTTATCGCAAGCGCACGCGCCAAAATGTGCAAGACAGCGATGCCACCGTTATCATTTATTATGCCCAAATCCAGCTTAACAGCGGCACCGCGCTCACGCTCAAAACTTGCTTGGAAAAACACAGGCCCTTTTTGTTGATAGACCTGCAAACCGTTGCCCCCGCCATCGCAGGGCAAAACATTGCCCGCTTTGTGCAGCAGCATCATATCCGCGTACTCAATTTTGGCGGACCGCGCCAATCCAGCGTGCCGATGATTGAACACTACACCGAGCAAGCCGTTGCTCATGCCATCCAATTATTAGCCATATAGGCAGCCTGAAACGAGCGAAGCAAGTTTCAGCGAAGCTAAAACAGCATTTAAACTCATTTTCAGGCTGCCCCAAACCCCGTATCATCCACTCTCTTTTTACCCCGCCCCAACACACCATGCGCTACCCCATCCGCCCCGCCAGCGACCACTACCATCCCATCCAGCAAAAATTCTATGTAACCCCGCCGCAGCAGCCCGTGCAAGGCGGCATCCAAACCATGCTGCGCTGGCTCAAAGCCATGACGCTGGATGCCAAACGCTACGCCCCGCCCGCGCCCCTGCCCAGCCAAAGCCCCGATTGGGCAACCTTTTTGCAAGACGACCAACCGCGCTTGGTGTGGTTTGGGCACAGCAGCGTGTTCATCCGCATCGCAGGCAAAACCCTGCTGCTAGACCCCGTGTTCAGCCAATACGCATCGCCCATCCCGCTTATCTCGCGCCGTTATCAAGCCCCACCCGCCAGCCTTGCCCAGCTGCCGCCTGTGGACTACATCCTATACAGCCACAACCACTACGACCACCTAGACCAAACCACCGTTAAGCACCACATCCACAGCGCAACCCAGTTTATCGTACCGCTCAACCTTGGCACGCTGCTGCAAAAATGGGGCATCCCCGCGCAGCGCATCATTGAGCTAGACTGGTGGCAACACACCGCCATCGGCAGCCTGAAAATCCACGCCGTGCCCGCACGGCACAACAGCAGCCGCGGCTGGGGCGACTTCAACAAAACCCTATGGGCGGGCTACATCATCCAAACCCCGCAGCACACGCTTTATTTTTCGGGCGACAGCAGCTACGGCAGCCACTACGCCCAAATCCAACAACGCTTCCCCAAAATAGACCTTGCCCTTGTGGAAAACGGACAATACAACGCCAGCTGGCGCGACAACCATATGCACCCCGAAGAAACCGCCCAAGCCATCGCCGACTTACGCGCCCACCGCTTTATGCCGATACATTGGGGGATGTTTAGCCTTGCCATGCACCCGTGGGATGAACCCGTGCGCCGCAGCATCCCCCTTGTTCGCGCGCAAAACATCGCCACGCTTACCCCCACGCTCGGGCAAGTGTTTACGCTGGATACGCCAACGAGCGACTGGTGGGGGCAAGTAAAATGATATAATTCAACTGCGTTTCAGGCTGCCTATTATGTAAACACAGACAGCCTGAAAACCCGTTTACAAGCCTAAGCCCATTCCATCCATTTTCAGGCTGAAATCTTTGCAAAACCTGCAACCGATGGAGCGTCGGCGGCTCGCCGACATCTTGGCAAATCAGTCATGCGATGTTTAATCAGCCATTTGGCGACGAGCCGCCACCGCTCCATTTTAGGTTTCAGGCTGCTATTTAGGGGTTTTGCAAAGGTTTCAGGCTGCCCCATCCCAACCAACATCCAACCCCAACACGAAAGCACCCCACATGGCAATCCAATGGTTTCCCGGCCACATGAACAAAGCAAAAAAAGCCATCGCCGAGCGCATCAAAAGCGTGGACATGGTGATAGAAATGCTAGACGCACGCCTGCCCGCATCCAGCGAAAACCCCCTGCTCGCCCAGCTATCCAAAGGCAAGCCCAAGCTCAAAATACTCAACAAACAAGACTTAGCTGACCCCGAGCGCACCCAAAGCTGGCTAGACTACTACGTCAGCCAAGCGCAAACCCAAGCCATCGCGCTAGACAGTTCCGAAAAAGCCACCGCCCCCAAAATCACCACCGCCTGCCGCAGCCTAATGCCCAACCGCACAGGCATAGACAAACCCCTGCGTGTGCTCATTTGCGGCATCCCCAACGTGGGCAAATCCACGCTTATCAACGGCATGATAGGCAAAAAATCCGCCAAAACAGGCAACGAACCGGGCATCACCAAAGCCGAACAACGCCTATTTTTGGCGGACGACTTTTGGCTCTACGACACGCCGGGGATGCTGTGGCCCAAAATCATCGTAGAACAATCGGGCTACAATCTAGCCGCCAGCGGCGCAATCGGGCGCAACGCGCTGGATGAAGAAGAAGTCGCGCTGGAACTCTTGGACTACCTGCGCCGCCACTACCTGCCCCTGCTGCAAGCGCGATACGCCGCCGACAAAGACCCCAGCAGCCATTGGCAAGACACCCAATGGCTAGAATGGATAGCGCAAAAACGCGGCGCAGTATTAAGCGGCAACCGCATCAACTACCAAAAAGCCGCCGAACTCATCCTAACCGACTTTCGCGAAGGCAAAATCGGACGCATCACGCTGGAAACGCCAAGCCAATGGGAAACATGGCTCAAAGCCGCCCGCAAAAAAGAAGCCGGACTCAAAGCCCAACGCGAAGCACGCCAAGCCGCACGCAAAGGGCAAGCGCAAGGCTCGTGAATAGCAAAGGCAGCCTGAAAGATGATTTTCAGGCTGCCCTAAAAAATATGCTGGCTGGATTACCGTTGGCGACAAGCAGTATAGATTGAACATTCCGCAACCTGTTCCTTCCCCCGCTAGCGGGGGAAGGTTAGGATGGGGGTGGCAGGTTAAACAGCCGCCCCCAGTCCGCAGAACAGAACATCGCCAAACGATTTTCAGGCTGCCCCAACACCCAAGGCAGCCTGAAACCCAATCCACACCATCCACCCCATCCCCCAACTCTCCCCACAAAAAACTCACCATGCCCTCCCACCCCCCCCGCCCCATCTGGACACTCCCCATCATCGTGCTCACACTCGCCGCGCTCATCTTCGCCGCCCTGCGCATCGCCCTACGCGCCGCCTATCCGCACTATTTCGCCGACACCCACCTGCTGCCCGCCTTGCTCACAGGCGCGCGCTTTGACTTAAAACTCGCCATTATCGCCCTTGCCCCCTGCCTGCTGTGGTGGCTTGTGCCCACCCGCCGCGCCCGCGTGGCCACCGCATGGCTCGCCTTTGCGCTGCTGGTCGCCCAGCTCGGGCTGGGCATCGCCGATTTAGCCTATTTCGGCGAAGTCAGCCGCCACATCGGCAGCGATTTGCTCAACATCGGCGGCGACATCGGCAGCATCATCGGCATCGCACTCGGCTCGCGCCTTGTTTACACCCTAGCCGCATTCGCCGCCTTTGCCGCGCTCGCCTATTTATGGCAACGCAGCGTGATACGCATCGCCCGCGCCCCCATCCAAGGCAGCCTGAAAAGCCAAATCCCCACCATCATCGTGTTACTCGTGGGCTACGTTTTTCTTGCGCGCGGCATGGTGTTCACAGGCAAACCGCTAAACAGCATAGATGCCTTTAACGGTAACGGGCAAAGCCAAGCCAACCTTACCCTAAATGGCACGCTGGTAACGCTGCAAGCCCTAAACGACCGCCGCCAAGCCGCCCCGCTGCATTATCTGGACGATGCCACTGCCCAACGCATCGCCGCCGAACACCCCCACCCCTTCCGCTACCAAAGCAGCAACCCGCCCAGCCGCAAAAACGTCATCATCCTGCTGCTGGAAAGTTGGAGCTACAAATACATCGACGCGCTCGCAGGCAATGGCTACCGCGCCACGCCCCACATGGACGCGCTCATCGCCCAAAGCCAAGTGTGGACCAACTTCTACGCCGCAGGGCAACGCAGCATCATCGGCATCCAAGCCAGCCTAACTTCCGTGCCCGCCCTGCCCAACCGCCAGCCCATCGGCTTCGGGCTAGAACTCAACAACATGAGCCGCATCGCCGAACTCGCGCAGCAACAAGGCTACCGCACCCTGATGCTGCAAACATCCAACCGCCGCTCGTTCCACATCGACGGCGTAGCCAAAGCCATCGGCTTTCAAGAATACTACGGCAAAGAAGACGTACCCATCATCCGCGCCTACCCGCAAGACCCGCCCCCGTTCGGCTGGGACTACGACAGCCTGATGTATTTCGGCAAACAAATCAGCCGCCAGCCCCAGCAGCCCTTTTTCGCCTTCTTTTTCAGCGGCACCACCCACGAACCCTACGCCCGCACAGGCAAAGAATTTGACACCCGACCCCACGCCGAAACAGGCGAAAACGGCTTTCTCAACACCCTGCAATACAGCGACTGGGCCATCGCCCAATTCATGCAATACGCCGCCCAGCAACCGTGGCACAACAACACCATCTACATCTTCATGGCAGACCACACCCGCAACGAACCCATCCGCAGCGACAGCGCACGCGAGCAATACCACATCCCGCTCATCGTTTACCACCCCCAATGGCAGCCTGAAAAACACCCCCAGCTCGCCAGCCAATACGACATCCTGCCCACCCTAGCCGACTGGCTCGGCATCCAGCAACCCGTGTACACCTTCGGGCGCAGCCTTGCCCAAGACCACAACCCGCCGCAAAACAACGAACTGCCCCTAATACTCAACCACGGCGACGATGCCTATATTCTCAGCAGCAACGGCATCGCCCCGCTCACCCAAGGCAGCCTGAAAACCGCAGGCTTCAACAACGCAGCCCGTTCCAGCGCAGCCCAAACCCCAAACAGCAGCGCATGGCAGCAAGACCTGCAATACGAACAATGGCGCATCCAAACCGCCGATGAAAAACTGCGGCAGAACCAATGGGCGCAGTGAGCGGGGGACAATAGGCAGCCTGAAAATGATTTACACACGTTTTCAGGCTGCCTATTGGTTTTTTTCACACGATTAACATTAGGCAGCCTGAAACCTTTGCCAAACCTAAAATAAAATAAAAAATGGTCAATCAATCGTCATTCCCGCGTAAGCGGGAATCTTGGTTGAATTCATGCAATGAATTGTTTTTACGGAAATTTTTGAATATCAAACAAGGTTCCCGCCTACGCAGGAATGACGGCATTTCTTGTGTTTCAAGCTGCTGTTAGGGGTTTTGCAAAGGTTTCAATTTGTCGCAACCGCTCTCTAATGTTCATGCGTGGTGGATGCGACACAACAACAACGCAGTCGCCCGCCCTACTCTGCCACCCATAAAAAAGCAGCCTGAAACGCTTATTTCTCGGGTGGTGTCCTAAAAAGTATGCTGCTTGTTTTTTTAGTAATTTAAATTAGCCAAATTCCGCTGTTTTAACAGGAAATTTTGTACGATAGAAATATCGTTATTGGCTTGACGTTTTATGTCAGCATACTTTTTAGGACACCACCATTTCTCGTTTTCAGGCTGCCTTATGGTTCACAAATCAATCAGCGATTATTTTTTCTCCAAGCTCGCTGCATAAGCCGCCAAATCAGCAATCGGGCGTGCTGCCACGCCGCTTTCGGCGGCGGCTTTGGCAACGGCGGGCGCGATGCGCGAAATCAGGCGCGGGTCAAACGGCGTGGGAATCAGGTATTCCGCGCCGAAAGTGAAATCGCGGTTTTGGTATGCCGAGCGCACCGCTTCGGGCACGGGCTCGTGCGCCAAATCGGCAATGGCATACACCGCGGCTTTTTTCATCGCTTCGTTGATTTCGCTTGCACCGCAGTCTAATGCGCCACGGAACAAGAATGGGAAGCACAATACATTGTTGATTTGGTTGGGGTAATCGGAACGACCTGTGCCGATAATCACGTCCGCGCGCGCTTCTTTGGCAACGGGTGGTTTGATTTCGGGATTGGGGTTCGCCATCGCAAACACCAAGGGCTTATCCGCCATGGTTTTCAGCATTTCAGGCGAGAGCAAATCTGCGCCCGATAGCCCCAAGAAAATGTCTTTGCCAACTACCGCGTCTGCCAGCGTGCGCTGTCCGTTGTCGGCAATGGCGTAGTGCGCTTTGGTGGCATCCATGCTGTTGCGGTCTTCGCGCGTTTGGTAAATCACACCTTTACGGTCGCACAGGGTAACGTTTTCGCGTTTTAAGCCCAACGCCACCAGCAAGTTGGTGCAGGCAATCGCTGCCGCGCCCGCGCCTGAAACCACAAGGGTTACGTCTTCAATTTTTTTGCCCACTACGCGCAAGCCGTTGATGGTGGCGGCGGCGGTGATGATGGCGGTGCCGTGTTGGTCGTCGTGGAAAATGGGGATATGGCAGCGTTCTTTTAATTTTTTCTCAATGTAGAAGCACTCTGGGGCTTTGATGTCTTCCAAATTAACGCCGCCAAATGTGGGTTCTAGCGCGGCGATGATGTCCACCAGCTTGTCGGGGTCGTGTTCGTTGATTTCAATGTCAAACACATCAATGCCTGCAAATTTTTTGAACAACACGCCCTTGCCTTCCATCACGGGCTTGCTCGCTTGCGCGCCGATGTCGCCCAAACCCAGCACCGCTGTGCCGTTGGAAATCACCGCCACCAAGTTGCCTTTGGCGGTGTATTTATAGGCATCGGCGGGGTTGGCGTGGATTTCCATGCACGGCGCGGCAACACCGGGGGAATACGCCAACGCCAAATCTTGCTGTGTTGCCAACGATTTGGTCGGCGTTACGCTCACTTTGCCGGGAACGGGGAATTGGTGGAAATCTAACGCTGCTTGCTTCAACTGTTCATCTATTTTCATGATGTGTGCCTTTTTGAGAAGGTTAGAAAAATCTGTTGGGTTTAGAACCTGTGTTCACTATTTGCCTAGGCAAATAAATAAATACAGGTTCTTACACAGCCTAACAGAACGTGGGGGAAAATTTACGGTATCATAACAGTTTTTTAGTCATCCTGAAACTGGATGTAGTTTTTTGTTTTCAGGCTGCCTTAGCGCAATCCAAATAAAAGGAAACACCATGCACCCCACCATCCAACTCAAAATTCTCAACCCCAAAATCGCCGAACACCTGCCGCAATACGCCACGCAAGGCAGCGCCGGGCTAGACTTGCGCGCCTGCATAGACGCGCCGCAAACCATCCGCGCAGGCGAAACCGCACTCATCCCCACAGGCATCGCCATCCACATCGCCAACCCCAATCTTGCCGCCACCATCTTGCCGCGCTCAGGGCTGGGGCATAAACACGGCATCGTGCTGGGCAATTTGGTCGGCTTGATTGATTCCGACTACCAAGGCGAGCTGATGGTGTCGCTGTGGAACAGAAGCCAAGCCGATTTCACCATTGCCCCGCTAGACCGCATCGCGCAGATGGTCATCATGCCCGTGGTGCAAGCGCAGTTTGCCATTGTGGACGATTTCGCCAGCAGCGAGCGCGGTGCAGGCGGCTTTGGCAGCACAGGGCGCGGCTGATGAATACGCTATTTCGGCAGCCTGAAAACCTATCGCCGCAAGCCGATAAACGTGAAATCCGCCGCACGCTGCGCCTTGCCCGCAAAAGGCAGCCTGAAAACGCCCGCCGCGCTGCCGAACGCCGCATCAACAGCGAACTCAACCGCTTCATCAAACGCGGCAAACGCATCGCCGTATATTGGGCAATCGGCAGCGAACTGCGGCTGGACAGCTTCGCCCGCACAGCCCAACAACGCGGCGCACAAGTCTATCTGCCCTACATTGCCCCACGCAGCCTGAAACTCTGGTTCACGCCCCACCCCATCATGCGCCAAGGCAGCCTGAAAGCCGCAGGCTTCAACAGAGTTAAAACAGCCCAGCCCGAACGCCCGCGCCGCCGCAGCCAAATCCAAGTGCCGCAATTTCATGGCAACAAAATCCGCGCCCAATCGCTGCACATCATGGTGTTGCCCATTGTCGGCATAGACCAGCGCGGCTACCGCCTAGGGCAAGGCGGCGGCTACTACGACTGCACACTAGCCGCCACCCCACGCAGCCTGAAACCGCAAACCATCGCCGCAGGCTTCGCCTGCCAAAGCCTGCCCCAACTGCCTACGCAAAGCCACGATATCCGCGTGCGCTACTTTGCCAGCGAACGCGGCGTATGGCGGTTTTAGGCAGCCTGAAACCTTAGAACCTGTATTCACTATTTCCATAGGCATCTTTTATGCCCTAAAAACGTGGCTACTGCGTTAAAAATACTCGCAAGGTGTCCGACCTTACTGCGCTTTTTGCCTTGTATCCACGCTTTTATGTCATAAAATCTGCCTATGGAAATAGTGAATACAGGTTCTTAAAATGGAGCGGCGGCGGCTCGTCGCCAACGTTTATTAAACAGCGCATGGCTGATTTGCCAAGATGCCAGCAAGCCGCCGACGCTCCATCAGTTACAGATTTTGCAAAGGTTGCAGCCTGAAAATCGGATAACAAAATAGCAATCGCCCAATCCCCCCCACCATCCAACCCAACCCTTACCAGCGCACGGCTTGCACGCAAGCCGTAGGGAACGCGGGGCAAACATTTCAGGCTGCCCAGCCTTCGCCCCCGCGCTCAAAGTTTCAGGCTGCCTTGATGCGCGAATGTAAGGCAGTCTGAAAACGCAACCGTAGCAGCCCATCCCCTTTTTCATGGCGTTGCGCCGCCATACCCACGCTTGCCATTGCCGTAACCCCACCCGCCGCACTTCGTCCCGCCCCATCAGCAGCCCGAAATGTAGTCAAATGTAGTCAAACCAACCCGAGCCCATGCACTACACACTCCCGCCCAACCCCTAAGCCTACACCCAAGCCGCCTACCTTGTTGCCGGCCAAAGCCAGCATCGCCATCAAAGCAAAATCCTGCTCGCGCTGTTTGTGCTGCTGCTCACCGCCGCCGCCCTGTTTATCCGCAGCGCAACCCAGCAGCTCAACAGCGTCCTGCAAGATTGGGACATCGCCGCCGACAGCGAACTCCACGCGCAGATTGCTCACCACATCAACGCCGTGATGCTTACCTTGGGCGCATTGTGGTGCAGCATCTTGCTGCTGATAGTCTGCTCACAACACTTCACACTCCGCCGCGCCATGCGCCAAAGCCATTTGCTGCACGAAAGCCAATTCACCGCCGATGCCGCAGGCTGCCGCCAAGTCTATCCGCAGGAAAACGAAGTTTGGTATAGCTGGGCAACGCTCACCCACGTTGGCGAACAGCAAGGCAATGTGGTGCTGGCGTTTGGCAGCCAGTTCATCGTATTGCCGCGCAGCATTTTTGCCGATGATAACGAACGGCACAGCGTGGTGGTGCAGATAACCGCGTGGCAACGCGCCGTGCAGCAGCCCAAGGCAGCCTGAAAATTTACATTCCACACAAACAAAACCAATTACCATTACTGTCCATCCTTGTTACAATCGCGCACTTTTTTAACCAACCTTAACACCCGCTAACATCATGAGATTAAACAAAATCACACTCGCCCTGCTCGGTTTGAGCTTTGCCCAATTTGCCGTGGCAGACAATGCCGACAACAGCGCAACGCAGCCTGAAACCAGCGCGCAAAGTCCCGCGCAAGCCGAAGCCAGCGCGCAAGACAGCAGCGCAACGCCCGCGCAAACCTTGCAAAACGTAACCGTTCAATCCGACCGTTCCGTTGTTCGCGCCGCCAAATCCTTCTCCATCGCCAGCGATGGCGATATGCTCGACCGCGTTAATTTAAGCCTGCTTGGGCGCGCCAACGCATTCACCGCGCCGATTACCGTAGTCAATTACGATGAAAACCGCATCAACAACAAACAAGCCCGCACGCTGGTTGATGCCGTTGCCAGCACCGATGCGTCTGTGATGGCGTTTGGTGGCGAAAGCAATACGCTCACAGGCTTGTATTTTCGCGGCTTCCAGCTAGACGCACGCCAATTCAGCGTAAACGGCTTGGCGGGTATGTATGGCACGCAAGGCACCGCCGATGTGCACGTTGGCTCCGCGCAGTTGATTAAAGGCGCGTCCACCGCCGTAACAGGCATGGACCCCGAAGGCGCGGTTTCAGGCGCATTGAATATTGAAACCAAAAAAGCCAGCGATGACGGCAACCGCAAAGTTGGCTTGGCATGGTTTAGCGACAGCCGCGTGCAAACCACCGCCGATATTGGGCAACGCTTTGGCGAGAGCAAACAATTCGGTATCCGTGCCAACGCCAAATTGCGCCACGGCGACACCCCGCGCGATGGCTATAAAGAAGACGACAAAGAATTTGCCTTTAACGCCGATTATCGCGGCGAAAAATTGCGCGTTGCGTTTGACAGCGTGTACGCCAAACGCAAAACCCACGGCGGTCGCGCCCGCATGCAAGATATTCAAAACGCCGCAGGCAAGCTATTTGCCGCGCCCGATGGCAAAACCAACCTGCTGCCCGCGTGGAACTGGCAAAACACCGTGGGTCAAACCAATATGCTCACGTTTGAATACGACACCGACCACAGCTTCCAAATCACAGGCGGCATCGGCTACAACAAAGCGCGTTACTACGGCACGCTGATTTCGCCCACCATCTGCCGCAACGCCACCACCGCCTGCACCACCGCCAACCAATACACCACAGGCACCGCCCGCCTAACCGACCAATATTTCCGCACATTGAGCATGAATTTATCGGCACGCGGCGAGTTCTACACCGGGCCTGTTTCGCATAATTGGAGCACCGCGTTTGACCGCATTATCCGCCAACGCGCCACCTATCGCGGCACGGCAGCAGGCAGAAGCACCGCCACCATCTACCCCGAGCGCGGCAATCTTGCAGGGCAACTGGCAGCGTTTAAACCCGATTACCCCAACCGCATGGAAAGCAATGCCAACCTAGATGCGCGGATTAAAGTGAACAGCTTGGCGTTGTCTGACACGCTGGGCTTTTTGGACAACACGCTGCGCCTAACCGTGGGCGGGCGTTTCCAACACGTTGAATACACAGACAAAAAAGCCAACGAAACAGGCAAATCGCACCGCATCAGCCCCATGCTGATGGCGGCATGGCTGCCATCGCCCGATTTGGTGTTCTACGGCAACTATATGCAAGACCTTGAACCTGCCGACATCAAAACCGATGACGATGGCAACACCACCATGGCAAAACCACGCGTGAGCCGCCAATTTGAATTTGGCGTACGCAAAAACTGGGGCGACGTGGTAACCACATTGAGCGCGTTCCAAATCAAACGCCCTGGTTATTGGCGCGGGCAAACCAACGCCAACGGTCGCTTAACCTATGGCAATAATTCCGATTTTGCCAAATACAAAGCCCAGGGCGGCGCGGCGGGCGATGAGCAAGGCTTTGAGCGCAATCGCGGCGTGGAATTTAACGTGTACGGCAATTTGATGAATAAAACGCTGCATCCGAGCTTTGGATTGATGTATATGCGTTCGGATTTGCGCAAATACCCCAGCTCGCGCGATATGCTGATTAACGGCGTGCAAGTCGCCAGCCCGCGTGTGATTGCCAAAGCGGGCATTGAATGGGATACGCCGTTTGCGCAAGGGCTGACGCTGAATGCCAACGTGCAGTATTACGGCAAATCGTATCAAGACAGCCAGAAAAAATACGCGTTCCCCAGCTACACGCTGGTGGACATCGGCGCGCGCTACACCAAAAAATTTGGCGAGCGCAACGCGCTGACCGTAAGCGGCGCGGTGGAAAACGTGTTCAACAAACACTATTGGCAAGTGCAACGCGGGCAATATGACCGCAGCTTCGCCGTAGTCGGCATGCCGCGCACGTTCTGGTTGAAAGCGGATTATTCGTTTTAATTGAATGAGCAAGGCAGCCTGAAAACAGGAATAAAGCGTTTTCAGGCTGCCTTTTTTGTGTTTGGCGATGTCTTAAAAAGTATGCTGGCTTGATGATGGTTGATAGCAAGCAGTATGGGTTAAAAACCCTGCCATCTGTTCCTTCTCCCGCTAGCGGAGGAAGGCTAGGATGGGGGTGGCAAGCGATTAAACCGCCACCCTAACTTTCCCCCGCCAGCGGGAGAGAGAACAGCAATGCAGCATATTTAGGACATCGCCTTGTGTTTTTTAGTGTTTCAGGCTGCCATCTTGCCTTGTTTAGGCAGCCTGAAAAACCATTCCCCCATCCCATCATGCCCACCAAACTCCCCAAATGGCAGCAAGAACTGTTCGCCACCCCCATCTGGCTGCTGCAAACCTTTGTCAGCGTTGTGCTTATTTTGACTATCGTGGTTTGGCTGCTCAAATACACGCGCTTCGGGCGCGAATTTTGGCACGTCCTGCGCCCGTGTTTGGATAAAAAAGCCGCCAGCCGCGCCCTGCTGATGATTTCCGTCATGATTGTGTTGCTGCTCACCGAAGTGCGGCTCAACGTGTTCAGCACCTTTATGTCCAGCGGGCTATACACATCCATGCAAGACATGAATGCCAGCGTGTTTTGGCTGTTTGCCGCCATGAATGCCGCCGTGGTACTGCTGCGCACGTTTAACGGCGCGGTAAACGATTTTTTTGACCAAGCCATTGCGATTAAATGGAGCGAGCGGCTCAACGCGGTGCTGATTGAACGCTGGCTCAGCGACAAAAACTACTACCGCCTGCAAAGCAAACGCCACACCCCCGACAACATAGACCAACGTATCCAGCAAGACGCGCAAGATTTCATCGTTTCCACCATTGAATTTGTGCGCGGCATGCTCAATTCCGTGCTTACCTCGCTAGAATTTGCCATTGTGCTGTGGGGCTTGGCGGGCGTGCTGACCGTGTTTGGCATCAATATTCCGCATGGCATTGTTTATTTTGTGTTTATTTTCGTTATCCTTGCCACCTTCGTTGCCATGTGGATAGGCAAACCGTTGATTCATCACAATTATGAAAACGAAAAGCTCAACGGCGATTACCGCTATTCGCTCATCCGCATCCGCGACCACGCCGAATCCGTTGCCTTTTACGGCGGCGAAGCGCAAGAAAAACAATCGCTCAATCAACGCTTTGCCGCCATCATCCGCAACAAATGGCGCATCGCCCGCCAAAGCGTGTTTTTAAGCGGCTTCAACGACATGTTTTCCAGCGGCATCAAACTCTTTCCCATCCTGTTGCAAGCCCCGCGCCTGTTTGCAGGGCAAATCAAACTCGGCGACATCCAACAAACCGTGCAAGCCTTTGCCCGCTTGCAACAAGCGCTGTCATTTTTCCGCCTGTTCTACGGACGCTTCACCGTCTATCGCGCCCGCCTAGAACGGCTATACGGCTTTATGACCAGCATGGAAGAGCCACACCACAGCCAGCAGCCGCAACGCCAAATCAGCCAAGGCAGCCTGAAAATCCAAAACGTAACCGTGCACCGCGCCAACGGCGACATCCTGCTGGATAACCTCAATTTTCAGGCTGCCGCAGGGCAAAGCCTGCTGATTAAAGGCCCATCAGGCTGCGGCAAAACCACCACCCTGCGCATGCTGGCAGGGCTATGGGCGTTTGGCAGCAGCGGCAACGTATGGCAGCCTGAAAAACGCCACACGCTCTTTATCCCGCAACGCCCCTACGTCCCCCAAGGCAGCCTGAAACACGTCTTGTGCTACCCCAACATCCAAGCCAGCAACGAAACCCTTATCGCCACACTCACCGACTGCCTGCTGCCCCAGCTTGCCGAGCGGCTAGACGAAGAGCAAGACTGGCAACACATCCTTTCCCCTGGCGAGCTACAACGCATCGGCTTTGCCCGCGTGCTGCTGTCGCAACCCCAGCTTATCCTACTGGACGAAGCCACCTCCGCGCTCGACGAACCCACCGAAGCCCACCTCTACACCCTAATCCGCCAACGCCTGCCCCAAAGCATCATCATCAGCATCGGACACCGCGGCACGCTGGATGCTTTCCACAGCCAGAGCATAGAAATTACCGCCCCGATGAATTGCGATTGAAGCTGCACAGCAGCGCAACAAAAGGCAGCCTGAAAACTTGTTTTACTGTTTCAGGCTGCCTTTTAATGTTTTTTCTCTTTCCCAGCGCAGGCGTTTCGCCGCCTACCACGAGCAGGGGCAAGCCCCTGCACCCCACGCTCCACCTCTTTTCAGGCTGCCCAACCATCATCGCCCGCGCCCAACCGTATGGCGAGCAACGCGTTACCCACCGTGGTTAATCACATTCTGGCAAGCAACAAAATAGCCCACCCAAGCATTCAACGTTTTCAGGCTGCCCTATTCATCACCAAGGCAGCCTGAAACGCAGCTCAGCAGAGCTAAAATTTAAAAACTCTCACTATTTTCATCGGCGAGAGATTACTTTTGCCCGCCCATTAAGCGATTACGCTAATTTCCCGCCATTGCGCTTGACATTCCCCCCACCCCCGACAATTACAATCCTGCGATTTTTCATTTCTTAACAAAAATCCAACAAGGAGTTTGAACATGAGCTGGTATTTAGCAGCTTTAGAACCTGTATTCACTATTTCCATAGACATCTTTTATGCCCTAAAAACGTAGCTACTGCGTTAAAAATGCTCGCAAGGTGTCCAACCTTATTGCGCTTTTTGCCTTGTATCCGCGCTTTTATTTCATAAAATCTGCCTATGGAAATAGTGAATACAGGTTCTTAAAAAAATACATCACATTCAGGGGGCGTGCGCGTAGAAAAGAGTTCTGGATATACACGCTAATAGATAGACTGATACAGCTTATTCTTCTTATCGGCATCTTTTTTGCCTTTATTTCCAATACCACACCCAACAGCATAGGCAAAGACGGTCATTCGGATATATTTACGGTTGGCGTTTTGGTTAGCATAGCATTGCTGGCAATCTATCTGCTTGCCACCATCCTGCCCACACTTGCCGTTACCGTGCGCCGTTTGCACGACACCGACCGCTCAGGCTGGTGGTTTTTTACTTGTTTAATTCCTTATGTAGGCACATTTATCCTACTGATTTTGCTTAGCTTAGAAGGCACAAAAGGCAACAATCGCTTCGGTAAAGACCCCATAACAGCCGAAGAATACGAAAAATATTAACCCCACCACAAAAGGCAGCCTGAAAGCCCCAACCCCGCTTTCAGGCTGCCTTTATGTTAAAATTTGCCATCCTAAAAACCATCCACCAGAAAGCACATCATGGCAGGCAACACCTTCGGACAACTCTTCACCGTAACCACCTTTGGCGAAAGCCACGGCGCAGGCATCGGCTGCATCATCGACGGCTGCCCGCCCCATCTCCCGCTCAGCGAAGCCGACATCCAGCCCGACCTAGACCGCCGCAAACCGGGCACCAGCCGCCACGTTACCCAACGCCGCGAAGACGACCAAGTAGAAATCCTATCAGGCGTGTTTGACGGCAAGACCACAGGCACACCCATCGCCCTGCTGATTCGCAACACCGACCAGCGCAGCAAAGACTATGGCTCAATCGCCCAGCAATTCCGCCCCGGCCACGCCGACTACGCCTATTGGCACAAATACGGCATGCGCGACTATCGCGGCGGCGGCAGAAGCTCCGCACGCGAAACCGCCGCCCGCGTTGCCGCAGGTGCAATCGCCAAAAAATGGCTGCACCAACAATTCGGCACCCACATCATCTGCTGGGTAACGCAAGTGGGCGAACACGAAATCGCCTTTGAAAACGAAGCCTACATCGCGCAAAACCCCTTTTTTGCCGCCAACCAATCACAAATCGCCACGCTGGAAGCCTATATGGACAGCGTGCGCAAATCGCTGGACAGCGTGGGCGCGAAGCTGCACATAGAAGCCCGCAACGTGCCATTTGGCTTGGGCGAACCCGTGTTTGACCGCCTAGATGCCGACATCGCCCACGCGCTGATGTCCATCAACGCCGTCAAAGGTGTAGAAATTGGCGACGGCTTCGGCGTGGTCGCCCAACGCGGCAGCTACCACGGCGACGAACTCACGCCGCAAGGCTTCGCCAGCAACCACGCAGGCGGCATCGTTGGCGGCATCGCCACAGGGCAAACCATCACCGCCAACTTCGCCATCAAACCCACCAGCTCCATCGCTACCCCACGCCAATCCATAGACATCCACGGCAACCCCGTAACCATCGCCACCCACGGGCGACACGACCCCTGCGTGGGGCTACGCGCCGCCCCCATCGCCGAAGCCATGCTCGCGCTGGTGCTCATCGACCACGCCCTGCGACACCGCGCTCAAAACGCTGATGTGCGTGTGGACACACCCGATATTGCACGCGGATAGTTTTCAGGCTGCCTTGGCGGGATGCAAAGGCAGCCTGAAAACTAAAATGGTGCTGCGGCGGCTCGCCGTCAACGCTTATTAAACATTGGGTGGTGTCCTAAAAAGTATGCTGTACTGCTGTCCCCTCTCCCGCTGGCGGGGGAAGGGACAGCAGTGCAGCATATTTTTTAGGACACTTACCTTGTAAAGGTTTCAGACTGCCTTTTTATGGGTGGCCAGAGTAGGGCGGCTATATGCTGTTTCAATACGCCTAGCCCAAACAAAACCCATTTCAGGCAGCCTGAAATGGGTATTTGGCTACAACGAATCACATCAAACTACGGCTGATTATTCTGCCCCGAGTTTGCCGAGCGTTTATGCGGAATTGCATCGCTACGCGCCAGCAACATCAGGCAGCCTGAAATCACCATCCCCAGCGCAATAAACGGCGCAGTCGCGTATTCATATTCGTTCACCAAATACAACACGCCGCCGATATACATCAGCAGTGGTGCGGATACGACCGTTTGCTTGTTAAATCCATCCAACACAAACACCAACACACCCGATGCAAACAGCGCAAAGGCGATGATGTTCGCCGTGCTGGGGAATAAATCCATGCTTTTGAGCAGCCACAACACGCCCGCGATAATCAAAAACAGCGGCAATGCAAGAGATGATTGTTTCATATTCATTCCTTTCTATTGGATGGGGCAGCCTGAAACGGCGGTTTTACAGTTTTCAGGCTGCCTCACGACGCTTCGGGTCATTGGGGCGAAGCTGCGTCACCAGTTTATCCAAAATGCCGTTAATAAACTTGTGGCTATCTGTGCCGCCAAAGGTTTTGGTTACTTCAATCGCCTCGTTGATAATCACAGGGTAAGGCGTTTCGGGCATCTCTTTGAGCTCGTGCACCGCCACCAGCAGCACGCTGCGCTCAATCGGGTTAATCAGGTTTTCATCGCGGTCAAGCAAGGGGCGGATGATTTGCATATATTCGCGCTGATGGTTGTGCGCGCCGAAAAAAATGGCGGTAAACAATTCGCCATCGGCATGACGATAATCGTTGCTTTCGCGGATGTGTTGCGCCACTTCGGGCGCGGGCACTTTGTTCAACGCCACTTGATACAAGGCTTGCACGGCAAATTCGCGCGCACGGCGGCGGGGAGAAACTCGCATAATCGTCCTTTCCGTTTTCAGGAAGCCTGAAAATTATTCTTCATCCAAACCGTTTAACAAATTCGCCAATTCCACCGCCACAATCGCCGCATCGCGGGCTTTTTCCTGAATCCGCGCGTGCGCTTGCGCATCGTTTTCGGTGGTCAAAATTGCGTTGGCAATCGGCACATTAAAATCCAAGCCCACGCGCGACACGCCCGCGCCCGATTCGTTGGCAACCAATTCAAAATGATACGTTTCGCCACGGATAATCGCGCCGATGGCAATCAACGCGTCATACGACTCACTCGCCACCATGTTTTGCAAAACCAGCGGCACTTCCAGCGCACCAGGCACCGTTGCCAGCGTGATGTCTTCATCCGCCACGCCCAGTTCCAGCAATTTGCTGCGTGCCACTTCCACCATCGCGCTGCCCACTTCGTTGGTAAAACGCGCTTGCACGATGCCAATTTTGAGACCTTGCCCATTCAGATTAGGAGCGATTGTTTTCATGTGTTTTCCTTTGGATTAAATAAGTAGGCAGCCTGAAATCATGCTTGCGGCTGCCAATCGGTAACAGGGGTATAGCTTTCGCTATCATCATTCCATTCCCACGCGCCCGCGCTTTGCTGCATCAGCGGCGCAATTTCAGGATGCGCGGCGATGATTTGGCTCAATGGCAAGGTTTCGTAGTTCGCCGAATCGTTGGCATAAGCATCGTCTTCCGCGCCGCTGAAAAAACGCCAGCCGCTGTCGTGTTCAAACGCGGGTTCTTCGCGGTATAAAAAACCAATCGCTTCATGCTGTTGGCTCACTTGCTTGCTCACGATGGCATAGCTTAATGCGTTGGAAAGGGCTTGGGCAAAGGGATGATTCATGTTGTATGCGGGTAGAAAAAAGCGCGAATTATACGCGCTTATTGAGCTTTCAGGCAGCCTGAAAACGGGTTGGGCAGCTTTTCGATGCCTGCATTGCCCAATTTTGCAGCGAGCTGTTGCGCCGTGCCAAAATGGGCGATTGGATAATCAGGCGCAATTTCCGCCAATGGCAGCATCACAAAACTGCGCTCGTGCGCGCGGTGATGCGGAAGCTGCAAATCGGGCGCATTGCTGGCGGTTTGCGCGTAATCAATAATGTCCAAATCCAATGTGCGCGGCGCATTGCGAAAACTGCGCTGCCGCCCGAACCGCTGCTCAATCTGTTGCAGCTGCTGCAAAAGTTCCAGCGCAGCATAGCTTGTTTCCACCACCGCCACCGCGTTAATAAAATCAGGCTGCTCGGCATAGCCAACAGGCGCGGTGCGATACAGCGAAGACGTTTTCAGGCTGCCTATTTGCGGCAAAGCAGCCACCGCAGCAAGCGCGTTTTGCACCTGCGCGATGGGGTTTTCCAAATTGCTGCCAAAGGCGATAACGGCTGTATTCATCATCGTGCGTGCTTCATCAAACGTTGTTTTTCGCGTTTCCAATCCGCTTCTTTGGATGATTCGCGTTTGTCATGCAATTTTTTACCTTTCGCCAAGCCAATTTCCGCTTTAATGCGTCCGCGTAAATAATGCAAATTAAGCGGCACAATGGTGTAGCCAGCGCGTTCGGTTTTGCCGATGAGCTTATTAATTTCCCGCTGGTTTAACAATAACTTGCGCGGACGAACAGGGTCGGGCTTAACGTGCGTGGAAGCAGTTGGCAGCGGGGTAATATGGCAACCAACCAAATAAAACGCATCCCGTTTCCAGTAGATATAGCTTTCTTTTAGCTGCACACGCCCCGCACGAATGGCTTTCACTTCCCAGCCTTCTAACACCAAGCCCGCTTCAATTTGCTCTTCAATAAAATAATCGTGAAATGCTTTGCGATTGTTAGCAATAGACATAAATAACTTTCGTATCAAATAATTGCGCAATTTTAGCAGAAAATACGGCCATCGGCGGAGAATACAAAATAAAACAAGCTGATAGTTTGTCTATCAGCTTGTTTAAGCGAATGATTAAAATGACTCGCAGTTGCTGGGTTTGGTTGAAGTAGCACTGCCTGTTGTTAAACCTTTGCAACGATAAGTAGAGCCATCACTATCCATCCAAATGCCATATTTATGCCCGCTGGTTTTGGGAACTGCTTGCAAATATAATTTTTTCTGTTCAATTGCGCGAGAAAAAGTATATTTGCTAGTGCTGTTTAATGCTGGAACATTTGTTGTATCTCTCAGAATATCAGCCAAACTCGCACGAGGATTAACCAGCTTTTGCGCTTCTACAGATTGACGGAATGAAATCATCTGCTGTTTAGCTTCTGCTAAGTTTGCTCTTTCTAAATAATTTTGGTATGTAGGAAGGGCAAAAGCAGCAATTACTGCAATAATAGCAACCGCAATCATTAGTTCAAGAAGCGTATAGCCATAAACTCTATTTTTATTCATTTCAGGCTGCCTTTTATTGTTTATTTAATAATTCAAGATAAGTTTGCAGTGTAACAACTGTATCTTTATTATTACCATGTGCGCGCGATGTTACACGAAAATAGTCCACATAACCTAATTTAGCGTCAGTTTTACTACCTAAATATTCAATGATATAGCGTGTTTCTGCCCCTGATACTGCTTTACAGGTTTTACCCTCACAGCCTTTATCCAACACTGATGCTTTATTGATTTCACATCGGTTATATACATTTGACTGGCATCGTTCCCAAGCAGGAATTGTAGATGGGGTTTCACTAGGAACATATTTAAAGAGCAAATCTCGGCTATCTGCTTTATAAGTATCTTTTGCAGGAGCGCATAAACCTTTATCACAATCTGCTTTAAAGGTAATTGCTGTTTTGCTAGATGTATTTACCCAGTCTTTAATGACGGACTCAGCATCCCGCAGACCTTGTTCGGCAAGAGAAAGAGCATATTTTCTATCCGCTTCATTTGTACTCATGCGCATTTCAGTATTTGTTGATTGGCTCGTTGCAATAACCAACAATGCGATAACCAACATAATCACCATGACAATGAACAAGGAAAAACCGCCTTGATTATATTTATATTTATTCTTCATGATTACTCCTAACTAGTATTTTACGCAGGGGAAGTTGTAGAACATACGTTACCTGCACGAATAGTTGCATTAATAATGTATGGGGTATCAGTTGTTGTACCAGAATATCTATAATTTAGTGTGAGTCTTAAACCAACAGGTAACCCTTTTAGATTTCCATCAGTAGTTAGCTCATTATCCGTAAAAATGAATTTCTCTTTATTATGGTCATTGGTATTGGTAGAGTCATTTTTGCAATCTTTTGTATAGATAAATTGCGATTTAATATCCGTTACATTTTGAGCTAATAATTGAGGCCCTTGCCATTTGCCTTCTGGGTCTAAATCATAACGTAATAAACTGGGGACATTGTTAATAGTTGCCACAATATATGCTGCGGCATAGAGTTTGTTTAATGTAAACTCCCCTTTGTTTGAACCCAAATTGCTAATCTTAGTATTTATATTATCTAGTTTAAAACTTCTAGGATTTTGATCTGTTGCATGCGTTGCAAATGCGTAAGAACAGCTAGTCATGACAAGCGTATTTTTCGCTCTTGTTGAATTTGCAGCAATAGATTGATTTAAGTCAGGCAGCTGTTGTTTACCAGAAATCTCTGCATTGCCAGTTGCATCATCAATAGCAACTCCTGCAGAATCCTTGCCATAAATAAAGAGTATACCGCCTCTGATATCGGACAAGCCTGTTGTAGTAATGCCAGCCCCAGCGAAATCTGTGCTCGCATTTAAAACCTTTATACCAAAGCCACTATATTGACTACTGCCATCGGCATTATCTGTGATGGCAATAAGTTTTTTCTCTGCATCTGCAAAATCATTAAATTCAAATTTGTTAGAGTTACTGATATTTGCAGAACTATAACAACCAAATGAACCCGTATTACGGGCATCTCGCGTAATGCTTGAAGCTGCATTACGCAAATTTTGTTGTGTATCTAAGCGTTTTTGTGCATTGTTATTCAGTTTGCGCGTGATGAAATAGGTGCTACCAGCAGCACTAATGACAATCATTGCTAGTGCACTAGCAATCAAGAATTCCATTAAAGTGAAGCCTGAATTTTTACGAGAAGACGGAAATGAATTATTTTGCATTGTTTTCATGTTAAAACCTTTTTACTCATCACTTAATTTGCTACTCGTAATACATAGCTATAATCATTAAAGCGGTTTTTTGAACTTTCTGAACGCCACGCCACTTTAATAGCTGTATAAGCACCGCTAGATTGACAGTTAGCATTCATTCTGCCTGTACTATCCAAAGTAGGTTGTGCAGGTTCTTCTTTATCTAAACAAATAGTGTAGCTGACTGAAGAAACAGTAGATGATTCTGGGGCAATGAGATTATTGTACAACTCGTGTTCAAACTGTTGTTTATATTCATTTGCTATTGAGACTTTTGTATATTCAGCACCTATTGATGGCGAGAATTGGTCAACACGACCTGTGATTTGTGTTGGGCTAGTAATATAAGATGCATAGTTATGTGAATAATCTCTGCCTGTTGTTTTAGCCAAAGTTGCATTCATCAGCATGGATTCGGCTAATGCTTCTGTGCTTTGTGAGACAAGGCTTTTGTTTTCAGCTTCGGTTAGACCAGAAACAGAACGTAGCTGAGTTGCCATTAGTGCCAGCAGACCTAAGGTTAGCAAGATAACAGAAACAATCACTTCAATAAGCGTTGAACCCTGAATATTTTGCTTTTTCGCAAAAGAAGGAGTGCGTATGTTTTTTGAAATCATGGTCTAAATCCAAAAAGAAAATTAAAATTTATTTAGTACAGAATTTAACTAAATCACCTGATAGCGCATCCTTTGCAGAAGCAGAAGAGCTACATGTCGCCGCATTACCTGTTGGCGTAATCAAAGCATATCTTACAGGAGAATTTTCTCTGCCCGCGTCTCTAATTCCTAAACGAATATATTTTGAGCCAAATTCGTTTTGTGCAACAAAATTTGTGTAGTCATTTGCAGTAGAAGCTGCTGCTGTTTTTTTGTAGCCAAAGAAACCATTAGGTAGGAAAACAAATGTATTAGATGGCGACGCGCTACAAACCGTGCCAGCAAGATCACAAGTTTCTGTTTTCACGCTCACTTTGCTGTTTGCTGAAATATTAGGGCCATTTAGTGTAATAGTTCTTAATGCAGAATCTATTTTAGCATCATAAATGCCATTTCTATCTTTATCGGCAAAAATCAAAATACCATCACTGATTTTTGTTTCATCACAAACACCAGTAGGACGTCCATCTTTTCTAATAAGAACGCCACACAATAAAACAGGAGTATTCATGCGCACAGCTTCGGTTCGTGCAAAGCGGAACGCATTAGCGATTTGCTCTGAGCGATTAACCAATCGTGAGTTGGAAACAAAATTGCGCATACTGGGGAAAGCAATAGCTGCCATAATTGCCATGATGGCAACGGTAACCATTAGTTCTAATAGGGTAAACCCTTGTACTCTTTTATCGTGTGGCATAGTTTTAACTCAAATTTAAGAATAGGTTAATCAATTATTCTGTGTTACTGGCTGCTTCTGGGATGTATGCAGCATTTTCAAAGCGGGTAAATTGCCCCATAAAGGTTAGAAATACGCGTCCTGTTGGACCATTCCGATGTTTGCCGATAATGCATTCTGCGAGCCCTTTGAATTGGCTTTGTTCTTTGGTGTAATACTCATCGCGGAACATAAACATAATTAAATCAGCATCTTGCTCAATTGCGCCAGATTCGCGTAGGTCGGACATCATGGGGCGTTTGTCTGTGCGCTGTTCTACGGTTCGCGATAATTGTGATAGCGCGATAACAGGGACTTGCAATTCTTTGGCGAGTGCTTTGAGCGAGCGGGAAATTTCGCCTAATTCTGATGCGCGATTATCGTTGCGACCCGAGCCTGACATCAGTTGCAGATAGTCAATAACAATTAAGCCCAATTGGTTGTTGAATCTGCGGGCAAGCCGTCTTGCGCGAGCGCGTAATTCTAATGCGCTTAAACCTGCGGTTTCATCAATAAAGATGGGTGCATCGGTTAACTTGGCAACGGCTTCGTTGAGTCGCTCCCAATGTTCGTCTTTCAGGCTGCCGTTTTTTAGGACGCTTTGGTCAAGCCGCCCAACGGAGCTTAACATCCGCATAACCAGTTGTGTGCCGCCCATTTCCATTGAGAATACGGCAACGGGGCGTTTACCGCTAATGGCAACGTGTTCGGCGATGTTGATGGCAAATGCGGTTTTGCCCATTGATGGTCGCCCCGCCACGATAACCAAATCGCCTGCCTGCAAGCCTGATGTCATTCTGTCTAAATCGGTAAAGCCTGTGGCGATGCCTGTTACTTCATCGGGGTTGTCGCGTTGATACAGCATATCAATGCGTTCAATATTTTGTTGCAGCAAATCAGGCATTTCTAGGAAGCCTTGTTTGGATTTTGCTGTGCTTTCTGCGATTTGGAAGACTTGATTTTCGGCTTCGTCTAATAATTGTTCCGCACTTTTTCCTTGCGGATTATAGGCATTTCTAGCAATTTCTGTTCCAATCTCGGCAAGCTGACGAATGATGGAACGTTCGCGGACGATTTCGGCGTAGCGGCGGATGTTGGCAGCGGATGGGGTGCTTTGTGCAAGGGTAAGCAGGTAGTCAAACCCGCCTGCGTGGTCAAGCTGGTCGTTGCGTTCCAATGCTTCTTGCACGGTGATGATGTCGGCGGGACGATTTTCGTTGATGAGTGCGGAGATGGCGCGATAGATGAGTTTGTGTTCATGGCGATAGAAATCGTCTTCGGCTAGGATGTCGGCGATGCGGTCGTAGGCGTTGTTTTCAAGCATCAAGCCGCCTAGCAGGGATTGCTCGGCTTCTATGGAATGGGGCGGTAGGGCGAGATTGCGTACTTCGCTGTCGTTATCTTGGATGGGGATTTCTGGCATGGTTAAATAAAACTAACGTTTTTTGGCACTTTGTTAAATGTGTTTTTTGATGTTGTGTGTAGCGAGAGTAGAAATTTGGATTTTGGGATGTTAGAACCTGTATTCACTATTTTTATAGGTATCTTTAATATGCCCTAAAAATACAGCTACCGTTCGCCTTGTATCCACGTTTTTATGTCATCAAATCTGCCCATACAAATATGAATACAGGTTCTTAGTTTTCAGGCTGCCTATACCAATAATATGTGTTAGGCAGCCTGAAAAGGATTTTATTGTTGTTTCCAACGTTGTTGCGATTCGCGGATAACTTGTTTGGCTTCTTCAATGTCGCCCCAGTGTTCCACTTTGGTTGTGCCTGCTTTTTTCAGGTCTTTGTAGTGGTTGAAGTGAAACTCAATTTGTTTGATGAGCTGGGCGGGCAGGTCGGCTAGGCTTTGGATGGCGTTGCCGGTGTCGCGGTCATCAGCGGGCACAACGACAATTTTGTCGTCCACTTCGCCATCGTCCACAAATTTCATCACGCCGATAACACGCGCTTCCATATAGATGCCTGTGGGCAAGGGCGTGCGTGTGATGATGAGCGCGTCCAGTTCGTCGCCGTCTTCGTCTAGGGTTTGCGGGATGAAGCCGTAGTTGGTGGGTTTGGCGAAGATTTGGGGTTCTACTCGGTCTAGTTTCATCAGGGCGTTTTTTCTGTCCCATTCAATTTTGTGTGCGCTGCCTTCGGGGATTTCAACGACCACGTTGATGATACCGTTGTCCACGTCGCCTGCGTCTAGAACTTTGTTGAAATCTGTCATTTTGTTTCCTATCGGGGTGGGTTGAAATGGGGCAAATTATAAACGATGGCATGGGGCTGTGCAAAGAATGGTTAAGCTGCGTTATTTTTTCAGGCTGCCTATGGGTGTTGTGTAATTTTATGTTGTTATTTTTGGCTAGCAAAATGCTAATTATTTGAATTATAATCTCTGGATGATGAAAAATAATCGTTTTTTGAAGCCTGCTGTAATTGGTTTGGTTACTTTATTACATGCAGGTGTAATTGCTTTGTCGTGGAATGGTTTTAAGCCGCCCGAGCCTGTGGAAGCGGATGCGATGGCATTTGTGGATTTGGGTTCGGTTGAGGGCGATGATAAGCCATTGGGCGATGGTGCGCCTGCGCCTATGGAGCAGCCAGAGCCGCCCAAACCGCAGCCGCCTGCTGAGCCGCCCAAACCTGAGCCGAAAGTTAAACCCAAGCCCGAGCCTAAGCCTGAACCCAAGCCTAAGGTGGTGGAAAAGCCCAAAGTGGCGGCGGTGGTGCGCAATGATAAACCTGCGGACTTTAAGCAGCCTGAAAAGGAGGTTGAACCGCCCAAGCGCGAGATTAAGCCCGAGCCTATTAAACAGCCTGAAAAACCTGTGGTTAAACCGCAGCCTGAAAAAGCAGTTGAGCCGCCCAAGCCGTCTGTTGCGCCGTCTGCCAATCCGTCTTCATCATCTAGCAACAGCAGCGCAATGGCGAATAAGGACGCGGCAAACCGTGCGCCTGATGGCACGGGCGGCGGCGGTTCGTCTGTGAACAGCGAAGTGCCGCAAAATGGGGCGGGCGATAAGAACGGCGATGGACACGGCAAGAAAGGAGGAGGAGCGAAGCCGTCCAACAATAGCGGAAACAACGTCATGGTGGCCGATGGCGGCTATATCAACTTGCCCAATCCGCCTTATCCACGCGCAGCAGCGGAAAACGGAGATACGGGCGTGGTCAAACTTTCGGTGGTGGTAAATGCGGCGGGCAAGGTTATGGAAGTGAAAGTAACCAAGTCTAGCGGCTCGGCGGCATTGGATAATGCGGCGAAACGCGCGGCGCAATCGGCAAGTTATCGCCCCAAAAAAGTGGATGGCGAATTTGTTTCAACCCGATTTAATACGCAGTTCACTTTTGAGTTTGAGCTGAATAAATAGTTTTCAGGCTGCCTGAAAGCAAATGTTTTTTTAATCACTTATGGAAGTAAACGAATGAATTTAGGACTAGTTTTTAAAAGCGGCGATGCTGTTTTGATTGGTGTGTTTTTGTGCTTGATTGCAATGAGTATCACAACGTGGGTGCTGATTTTGCTGCGTGGCGTGCGTTATCGCGCGGCACGGCGGGCGAATCGCGCGGCTACGAAAGCAATTTGGGAAGCCAAAGACTTGGTGCAAGCCGAGCAACAAGCGAAGCAAATTGACGCGCCGATTAGCGAATTGGCTTTGGATGCGATTCGCGCCAATCAGCAATTTCAGGCAACGCAAAGCTCCATGCTGTCGGCAAGTTTGCCACGCAATGCTTATTTGGAACGCGAAATGCGCCACAGCATCGGCAAGATTTTGAGCCGTTTTGAAGGCGGCATGACGGCATTGGCAACAGTAGGCTCAACCGCACCGTTTGTGGGGCTGCTGGGCACGGTATGGGGGATTTACCATGCGCTGATTAACATCAGCAACAGCGGGCAAATGAGCATTGCTGCGGTGGCGGGGCCCATTGGCGAAGCGTTGGTGGCAACGGCAGTAGGCTTGTTTGCGGCGATTCCTGCGGTGTTGGCGTATAACGTGTTTATGCGCGGCAACAAAAATTTGAGCCGCGAGTTGCACAGCTTTGCCCACGATTTTCATGTTCAATTGCTTAACGGGAAGGATTGAGGATGGCTTTTAATGTGAACGAGGGCGGCGATGATGCGCCGATGAATGATATTAACGTTACGCCCTTGGTGGACGTGATGTTGGTATTGCTGATTGTGTTTATGATTACGATGCCTGTTTTGACGCACTCGATTCAAATCAATTTGCCAACCACGAGCAGCACGAAAGAGCAGCCAAAGCAGGATGTGAAGCCGATTAACTTGGCGGTAACCGCAGCGGGCAAATATACATTAGGCGAGGAATCTACCAATGAAATGGATTTGCCTGCGGTAAAAGCGAAGCTGGAAGAGCTGGCGAAAAACGACCCTGATGCCGTTTTGGCGATTGATGCGGATAAAGACACGCCGTATGAAAATGTTGCCAAGGTGTTGGAAGTGGCGAAAGACGCGGGGATTGTTAAGGTGAGCTTTCGCTTGGAAAACAAGAATCAGTAGATGAGCATAAAGAAAAACCGTGTTGCTTGGTTGCGGCACGGTTTTTTGGTTTTTACTTGGCAACTTCGCTATGCTACGCAGGCTGAAACCTTTGCAAAACCAAGCAGCCGATGAAGTGGCGATGGTTTGTTACCCAATGATGGATGAAATAGGATGACGTTTATCAAACGTTAAAGCTATCCGCTATGGTGGGCAGCAGTACAGCATACTTTTTAGGATACCACCAACTTTTCAAGCTGCTACTGGGATTTTGTAAAGGTTTCAGGCTGCCTTTGAAGTATGCGATAAAGGCAGCCTGAAAAGATTTTCGTTTGCTGTTTTGGCTTTACTCGTTTTCAGGCTGCCTTTGGATTGAGCCTATGGATGTTTTTGAATTTACTTGCCGTGGTGTGCAAATCAATCGGCAGCCGTTGCGCGTGCTGTTGAGCGAAGACCCACTGCCGTTGGAACAGAATTGCTGTTTTGTAGAACTTACGCTGGGGCGGCTTACGCTTGCGCCTGATGACGGCAGCCGCATCGTGCATCTGTCCGATGGTTTGGCAACGTTTTTAGATACGCACAACGGTTTGCTGACGCTGTGGCTTACGCCTGATGCGCAGCGCGAAAGCGGGGGTGGATTGGTGCAAATTCGCTTGCAACCACAGCAGGTGGAACGGCTTGGGGCGGTGGTTTATGCGTTTGCGGCAGCCTGAAAATGGTTTTTTGGGGTTTCAGGCTGCCTTTTAGTATACGTAGTCGCCTTGCTCAATCTGGCGGATAAAGGCATCTATATCGGTTGCGACAATGGTCATCGGCATTGTTCCCAGCGCGCCCAAATCGCACGCATATAGGGTTTCGTCATCGCCGCTGCGGCGGATAAAGAAAGCGATGTCGCCGTCTTGACCAATCATCCAATAGTCGGGCGCATTTTGGGCGATGGCGTAGGTTTCGTTGTGCTCGGCAAGGTGGGCGCTGCCGTATAGGTACACGCCGAACTCGGCGGCGATGGGGTGGCTGTCGGCATCGCCAAGGGTTTGTAGGAATTGGGTGTATCAGGGTGGGAAGGTTGGGGGCATGGTGGTTTCCTGCTGGCGAGATGGAGAAGAGTGGGGCAGCCTGAAATCTTTACAAAACGCCTAAACTTATCTAGGGGCTATTTACAATTGGTTTAAAAATCAGATTTTGCGTCAGAGTGGCGCGGCGAACTTGCGAAGCTAAAATGGCAGATGCAAGGCAAAATGCAAGTTCCTGTCGATCCATAGGCGAGTATTTTTGACACGGCAGATGCCGCCTTGGGGCGGAAAAGCCACTAAAATATTGATTATCATCACGTCCTACACGCCGATTTAATTGAATCTATTCCACAATAAATTTCAGGCTGCCTTGGAATATCCGCAAAGGCAGCCTGAAAACACTTCTCCATCCATCCCATCAACGGCGGATGATTGCCCACCCGCCATTTTCCATTTTCAGGCTGCCTAAAATCACACCCGCGTAACCTTGCGTACCTGCGGAATCTGATGCAACGCCGCCATCACCGTGTTCAAATGCGCCAAATCGCGCACGCTCAAATTAAAGCGGAACTCCACAAAGCCTGCTGTGCCGCCTTGCGATTTAGCCAAAGTATCCACCGAAGCGATGTCCGCGCCGTTATCGGAAATGGCGGAAGTAATCGCTGCCAAGAGCGCGTGGGCATCCAGCGATGAAACCACCACCGCTGTGTCATACGTTTTGTTGGCGTTGTCGGGCAGCATCGCCCAATCGGCATCCAGCTGGTGTTCCCTGTCGGTTTTCAGCAGCGTGGCGCAGGTGTCGCGGTGGATAATCACGCCTTGGTCGGCAACAATCACGGCGCGTACGCCGTCTCCCGGCAAGGGCAGGCAGCATTTTCCCAAGTGAACGTGCGGGATTTCATTGCCGTTCACTTGGATCGGGCTGAGTTTCACTTCGCCGCCCCAATGTTCGCCCGCCAATTCGGCAATTTCCATCGCCACCGATACGGGCAGCAGCCGCCCCATGCCCACTTGATACAACACGTCTTCAAACGTTTGTTTTTTCTCTTCCAGCGATTGCAAATATTTGTCTTTCAGCGTTTCGGACTGCGCCACTTTTTTCGGCAGCAGGCTGTTTAATGCGCGGGCAAGCAGGCGTTCGCCCAAGGCAATCGCATCGGCATGGCTGGTGTTTTTGATGTAGCTGCGGATGGCACTGCGGGCGCGGCTGGACTTGGCAAAATTGAGCCAAGCGGGGTTGGGCTTGCCGTGCGTGGACGTGATGATTTCCACCGTGTCGCCCGTTTTAAGCTGGGTGTTGAGCGGCACCGCCACGCGGTTCACGCGCGCGCCCACGCAGCGATGCCCGATGTCGGTGTGGATGGTGTAGGCAAAATCAATCGGCGTTGCGCCGCGCGGCAGCGTGATGATTTTGCCTTTGGGCGTAACGATATAGACTTCGTTGGGGAACAAATCCACCTTAACGTGTTCCAAAAATTCCATCGCGTTAGCACTGCGCGCTTGCAAATCCAAAATGTTTTGCAGCCATTGATTGGTGCGCAGCGTGGTTTCGTCTTCCTTGCTGCCTTTGTATGCCCAATGGCTTGCCACGCCCACTTCGGCGATGGCGTGCATTTCGCGCGTGCGGATTTGCACTTCAATCGGCAAGCCGTATGGCCCGTTGAGCGTGGTGTGCAGCGATTTGTAGCCGTTGGATTTGGGGATGGCGATGTAGTCTTTGATTTTACCGGGGCGCGGTTGATACAGGCTGTGCAGCGCGCCCAAAGCGGCGTAGCAAGCGGGGATGTTGTTCACAATCACGCGAAAGCCGTAGATGTCCAACACTTCTTCAAATTTGAGTTTTTTGGACAGCATTTTTTGATGTAGGTTGTAGAGATTTTTCTCGCGCCCGCGGATTTGCGCTTCAATATTGCAGGCAACAAGGCGCAGGCTGATTTCGCGCAACACGCGCTCTATCACGTCGTGGCGATTTTTTTTGAACGCGGTCATGGCGCGTTTGAGAATTTCGTAGCGATGGGGGTGCATGGCGTGAAACGACAAGTCTTGCAGCTCGCGGTAAACGTGGTTGAGCCCCAAGCGGTTGGCGATGGGGGCATAGACTTCTAGCGTTTCGGTGGCGATGCGGCGGCGGCTGGCGGGGCTTTTTGCGCCGAGTGTGCGCATATTGTGCAGGCGGTCGGACAGTTTGACGATAATCACGCGCACGTCTTTGGTCATCGCCAAAATCAGCTTGCGAAAGCTCTCGGCTTGCTGCTCGGCTTGGCTGTCAAATTTTAGGTTTTCCAATTTGGACAAACCGTCCACCATTTCGGCAATGGTGTCGCCAAAATCGCTTGCCATTTGCGCTTTGGTTACGCTTGTGTCTTCCAACACATCGTGCATCAAGCCTGCGCTTAGGGTTTGAATGTCCATGTGCCAACGGGCAAGCTCGGTGGCAACGGCGATGGGGTGGGTGATGTAAGGCTCGCCGCTTTTGCGCGTTTGCCCATCGTGGGCGCGAAAAGCGTAGGCGCAGGCGGTTTCTAGCTGCTGCTGTTCGACATCGGAAAGATAGCTGGCTTCGCGCAATAGCTTGCTGCGGTAATCGGCGGTGAGCGGGTCGTAAGGGGCTTGGGGCGATGGGATGGGCATGGGCATGGGCTTTGGCTTGTGGCTCCGCTGGACTGGGTTTCAGGCTGCCTTAGAGCCTGAGTTTGAGTTTGGGCAGCCTGAAAACGGGATGGGCGTTAAATCTTATGGATTATGGGATAAGGCAGCCTGAAAAGCTCAATCAGGATAAACGTTTCAGGCTGCCTTAACGTGGCTTCAATTATTCATATTTGCGCAACAGCTTATCAATTTCGGCTTCATAGCTGGCGCAGAAATTGGGTGCGCTGGCTTTTTTCAGGTATTTGGCTTTGAGCGTTTCGGTGTTTTGTTGCAGCTTGGCGATGTTTTTTTCGTTGTATTGCTCGCAATGGTGCTTGTTCACCGCTTGTGCCAAGCGCGGTTGGTATTTTTGCTCCACCACGTCAGTTGGCACACCGCATTGTCCTAAATACAAGCCTGTGGCAAAGCCTGCTTCGTAGATGTTGCTGCAACGGCGTTCTTCCAGCCAAGAAGCGTTTGCCAAGGTGGGGGCGATGATGGCGAGCAGGGCGAGTTTTTTTAGCATGATGATTCCTTTGCTTCTGTGAATAAAATTTCAGGCTGCCCACCACGCAACCGAGCGCAATGGGCAGCCTGAAAACCATTATTTAACGCGCGACAAGATTTCTTCGGCGGTAACCTGCCCTGCGGCGATTTCGCGCAACGCGGTTACGGTGGGCTTATCGTGGCGGATGTCTTCCACCAAAGGCGATGTGCCGTTTTCCAGCTGGCGGGCGCGGCGCGCGGCGGCAAGGGTTAAATCAAAATGATTGGGGATTTTTTCAATACATTCTTCAACGGTGATGCGAGCCATTTAGGGTTTCCTTGTGAGTGGGTTTAAGGCAGCCTGAAAACGCATTTACGGCATTAGGCAGCCTGAAAAGGGATTAAAGAAAAGGGTTTAAATTTTAAAGATTTTGCAATATCTTTTCAACGGTTAACGTTTGATTACGCAGCCGCAAGCGTTGCGCTTTAAAAATATGCAGCAAATCGCTTTCCGCCAGCAGCAAATCGTTGTTCACCACAATATAGTCAAACGCAAACGCATAGCGGATTTCCTGCTCCGCTTCGTTCAACCGCCGCGCGATGGTTTCTTCGCTATCGGTTTGGCGGTTGCGCAAACGCTGTTCCAGCACGGCAAGCGATGGCGGCAAAATAAAAATGCTCACCGCTTCGGGCAACGCCTTGCGCACTTGCTCCGCGCCTTGCACATCAATTTCCAAAATCACATCAAAGCCTTGCGCGCACATTTCTTGCACCGCCGCCGCGCTGGTGCCATACAAATTGCCAAACACTTCGGCGTGTTCCAAAAACGCGCCCTGCCCCACCAATTCGGTAAAATGCTCGCGCGTGGTGAAATAATAATGCTTGCCGTGTTGCTCGTTGTCGCGCGGCGGACGCGTGGTGTGCGAAATGGACACGCGGATTTGCGGATTGTGCGCGGTTAAACGCGAAACCAGCGTGGTTTTGCCTGTGCCCGATGCGGCGGAAATAATGAATACATTGCCTTTGGCGGTTGTCATTTTGTTTACCTTTGATTACATAATTAAACACAATTATGCCATAGTTTTCAGGCTGCCTGAACTATGGGCTTGGGGTGTTGATAGGCAGCCTGAAATTCAATTTGTTCAACAAAAACCGCATGACAACTCGACACTATGCGGTTTTGCTTTTCAGGCTGCCTTTTATGATGGCTGAATGGGACAGCGGATGGTTGGGCTACGGTGGGGTGCAGGGGATTGCCCCTGCTCGTGGTAGGCGACGAAACGCCTGCTCTGGCAAATAATAAGGGGCTGTCCTAGATAACTCAGGAAATTCACATTAAGTTAGAATTTCCCCT
>NZ_JAUMZV010000072.1 GCF_030527935.1 Kingella sp. (in: b-proteobacteria) | reverse complement strand
GCTTATTTTTCCCAAACTGTTGTGTAAACAACGCGGTTGATTTCTACACCTAATCAAGCCGCGCACCGTTTTAACCATGTTCAACGCGGGAATAACGATATTTGATTTTCAGGCTGCCTGTTAGCGCAGATAAAACTCCCCTCCTTTTTTCCCCCCCAAGGCACAACCATGACCGCCCCATTCACCCAAACCGAATCACCCGCCGCTTCCGCGCAAATCCTAGCCGATACCGTCGCCCAAAACCTGCGCGACACCTTGGCAACGCAACCCCGCGCCACGCTCGCCGTATCAGGCGGCAAATCACCCATCGCCTTTTTCCAAGCATTAAGCCAGCAAGATTTAGACTGGGCGCGGGTCAACATCACGCTGGTGGACGAGCGCATCGTCCCCACCCGCCACGCCGACAGCAACACAGGCTTGGTGCGCCAACACCTGCTGCAAAACCGTGCCGCCGCTGCGCAATGGCTGCCGCTGATTGACGATGCCGCCAGCGAAGGCAGCCTGAAAAACACCGCCGATGCCGTCGCCTTTGCCCTGCGCCATTACACTCAACCCGATGTACTCGTGCTCGGCATGGGTGGCGATGGGCACACCGCCAGCATCTTCCCGCAAGCCCCGCAGTTTGCCGATGCCGTGCGCGCCGACTATCCCCAGCCGCTGCTGCACACCAGCCCCATCACCGCGCCACACGAGCGCATCAGCATGACGCTCGCCGCCATCGTCGCCACGCCCCACGTTTATCTCGCCATCGCAGGCGCAGACAAACGCCGCGTGTACGAAGCCGCCGCGCAAGCGCAAACCGCGCAGTATCCCATTAGCTATGTTCTCCACTCCCGAAAGGTAAACGCTCATGTCATCTACAACGACTAACCCCCCCCGCCTGATTGCTGACATCGGCGGCACCAACGCCCGCTTCGCGCTGGAAACCGCGCCGCAGCAATTTGAACACATTGAAGTGCTGCCCTGCGCCGACTACGACACCATCGTGGATGCCGTAAAAGAATATTTAAAGCGCGTGGGCACCCCCAGCGTGAGCAACGCCGCCATCGCCATCGCCAACCCCATCGTGGGCGATTGGGTGCAAATGACCAACCACCATTGGGCATTTTCCATAGAAACCACGCGCCAAGCCCTGCATTTAGACAACCTGCTGCTGCTCAACGACTTCACCGCGCAAGCCCTTGCCATCACGCAAACATCCGCCGAAGACTTGGTGCACGTGGGCGGCGCACAGCCGATTGAACACGCGCCCAAAGCCGTTATCGGGCCGGGCACAGGCTTGGGCGTAAGCGGGCTTATCCCCACACCCAACGGCAGCTACGTCCCACTCGCAGGCGAAGGTGGACACACCAGCTTCCCCCCGTTTGATGATGCCGAAATCATGGTATGGCAATACGCCAAGCGCAAACACGGGCACGTTTCCGCCGAACGCTTTTTAAGCGGCGCAGGCTTGATGCTGATACACGAAGCCCTAGCCGAGCGCGAGGGCGTAAAACGGCAAAAACTCACCGCCGCCGAAATCAGCGAACGCGCATTAAGCGGCACATCGCCGCTATGCCGCCTAACGCTGGATATGTTCTGCGCCATGCTCGGCACAGTCGCATCCAACCTTGCGCTCACGCTGGGCGCACGCGGCGGCGTGTATCTATGCGGCGGCATCATCCCTCGCTTTATTGATTACTTCCAATCATCGCCATTTCGCCAACGCTTTGAAAGCAAAGGGCGATTTGATGCCTACCTTGCCGCCATCCCTGTTTACATCGTGCAAAGCCAATACCCCGGTATCGTGGGCGCAGCGGTGGCGTTGGATAACCATTTGCAGCATTTGTAAACAGGATAGGCAGCCTGAAAATGGGTTTCAGGCTGCCTATGCCTATTGATTACCCCCCAAAAAAACTCCACACCATGAAATCCCACATTGTCGCCGTTTTATTACTCCTAACCGCGCACAGCCATGCCAACAGCCCCACCGTTGATATGCGTGGCACGGTTCAAATCTCCTTTGAGCAAGCCGAGTTTATCTATCAAGGGCAAACGTATTATTTGAATGACGAAAACGGCGTGTTATCCGAATGGATAAAGCAGCAGCGGGCAGCAAGCAAGGCGTTTTTTATCCGCCAAAACCTTTGCCTAAACGGCTTTATCCAAAGCAAAGCGGATAATCATAACCACGGCTTTGGCGCGTTGGGGCGGTATGAGCGGGCGGTTGTGGTGCGGAAGATGTGTTAGCGTTATTTGAACCATATTAGGCAGCCTGAAACGTGGTTTTTTCGTTTTCAGGCTGCCTAATGTTCGGCGTGTAGGAGGTGTGAACTGGTTCACGCACCGTTTAACAATACTTAATGGTGCGTGGCAAAGCCACACGCCTATGCTTACGATACACCAAAGGCAGCCTGAAACGCCCCCCCGTTTCAGGCTGCCTTATCCATTGGCATCTACTTGCGCAAAATCTGCGATGTAATCGCGCTATCGGTAATCTTGTCGTCATCGGCAAGCAGCATGGCTTTGGATAGCACCACAGAGAGCGCGCTGTCGCCTTCAAATGGCACGAATAATTTTTCGGCGTAAGTAACAAAATGGAGGCTATTTTGGAGGACTTTTCTTCTAAGTAACAAAATGGAGGCTGTCGTTACGGTTTTATTGAGAAGTAGTCCTTAATAAACCTAACCTTGCCTTCCTTGCGCATCCCCTGATAACACCTCAAAAGCCGTTTCATGTCCGAGAATGTGCCGTCCAAGAGAGTAGCGGCGGACGGTTTGGGCTTGGTGGAAGTGGCAAAGTTGTACGGGAATGTC
>NZ_JAUMZV010000003.1 GCF_030527935.1 Kingella sp. (in: b-proteobacteria) | reverse complement strand
TCTCCCGCCAGCGGGGGAAGGAACAGCAGTGCAGCATACTTTTTAGGACACTACCTAATTTTTATCATCACAAGGAAATCCCCATGAAACACTCTTTAATCGCATTGCTCACGTTTGCCGCGCTCACCGCGTGCAATCCATCGCAACAACAAAGCAACCAAGCCGCCAGCCAAGCCAACTCCGCTTCTGCCGCATCGCAAGCGCAAGGCGGGCAAGCCGAGAAAGACAAACACGCACCGCTCAAAGCGCACGATATTCAAGGCGAAAAAGTAACCGTGAAAACCGCGCGTGGCGATACCGTTGTGCCGAAAAATCCGCAAAATGTAGCGGTTTACGATTTGGGCGCATTGGATACGCTGACCGCATTGGGCGTGCCCGTGGGCGCAACCATTGATAAATCCATGCTGCCTTATCTGCAAGGCGCATTTGATAAAGCCCAACACGTTGGCACGCTGTTTGAGCCGAACTACGAAGCCTTGGGCGCGTTTAAACCGCAGCTCATCATCATCGGCAGCCGCACCAGCAAAGCCGCGCAGCAGCTCAACGAAATCGCCCCCACCATTGACATGACCGCCGACACCCAAAACCTGCGCACCAGCGCGGAAGAGCGCATTGATGCCTACGCCCAAATCTTTGGCAAACAAGCCGAAGCAGACAAGCTCAAAGCCGACATCAACCAAGCCTTTGACGCAGCCCGCACCGCCGCACAAGGCAAGGGCAAAGGGCTGGTGATTATTGTGAGCGGCGGCAAATTATCCGCGCAAAGCCCCACTTCGCGCCTAGGCGGCTGGCTACACCAAGACATCGGGCTGCCCCCCGTGGATGCCAACATGAAAGAAGGCGTGCACGGCATGCCGATTTCGTTTGAATACATCAAAGAGAAAAACCCCGATTGGCTGTTTGTGCTAGACCGCAGCGCAGCGATTGGCGAAGAAGGCAAAGCCGCCAAAGATGTGCTGGATAACCCGCTGGTTGCCGAAAGCACCGCATGGAAAAAAGGGCAAGTGGTGTATCTGGACAGCAACGCGTATCTAGCCGCAGGTGGCGCGAAACAACTGCAAACCGTTGCCAACCAAGCGGCAGAAGCGTTTAAAAAGGCGAAATAAGGTTTCAGGCTGAGACCTTTGCAAAACCCTAGCGGCAGCCTGAAATTCAAGAAATACCGTCATTTCCGCGTAGGCGGGAATCCTGCCTGATATTCAGAAATGTATGAAAAACAATCTATTGTGTGAGTTCAATCAAGATTCCCGCCTGCGCGGGAATGACGGATGTGGATATTTCTCTTAGTGTTTTAGGTTTTGTAAAGATTTCAGGCTGCCTGAACATGAAAAGGCAGCCTGAAAAATGATTATTGCGGATGTATTCAACCATTCGCATGGCGTTGCGCCGCCATACCCACGCTTCGGTGCGCGAACAGCCACCATCCGCAGCTTGAAATCCCTTTTCAGGCTGCCTTTTGATTGCAGCACACCGCACAACCCGCCATCTTCCGCACAACACAGGCAGCCTGAAAAAGCCCCACCATGAAACCTTTACTCCCCCTACTGCTTGCGCTGTTGATACCCTTTGCCACCGCCCAAGCCCCGAAAAAACATACCATGCCCCAAGACACCCTGCCCACCGCCATTTTGATTGACGACAGCCCCATCGCCGCAGACGGCGGCAGTATGCTGCTGCAAACCCAAACCGCATCAGGCGCAAAACGCAGCTACCTGCGCCTGCTCAGCCTAGACGTGCAAGGCACGCCCGACTACAACCGCCTAACCAACGATAGCGGACACATGCTTACTGCTGCCGAAAAAGCCGCCCTGTTCGCCCGCCTGCGCGAACTGCGCGCCAAGCTAGACGACAGCGGCAAACGTTACCTAGACGATTTTTTAGACGAAACGCCACGCCGATGCCACCGTTTATCCTGCTTTTCAGGCTGCCTTGTAGCGCGTGGCAGCCTATTTTTAGAACATCATCCAATTTGATTTCAGCTTGCTCTAAAACCTACCCCCCATCCTAACCTCCCCTCGCCAGCGGGAGAAGAAACAGATTGCAGAATTTTTAATCTATGCTGCTTGTGTTCAACAGCCACCAACCAGCATCCTTATTAGACCCCACTAAGAACCCCACCCCCATAGGCAGCCTGAAAACAGAAAATATGCTCAACCACAAAATAACCCCCCAATTGCTTTATTCCCTATCCCTGCTCTTCGTAGCCCTGTTGTTTATCGCCAGCCTATCCGTGGGCGTGGCGGATTTTCATTGGGCAAATTTACTTTCAGGCAGCCTGAACGACAGCAGCCAAGTGCTCATCATCAGCCGCTTGCCGCGCACCTTTGCCATTGTGTTGGTGGGGGCTTCTATGGCGGTGGCGGGCACGATTATGCAAATCTTGTTAAAAAACAGGTTTGTAGAGCCGTCTATGGTGGGCGCAAGCCAATCGGCGGCGTTGGGCTTGCTGCTGATGGCATTGTTTGCGCCTGCGGCAGCATTGTTGGTGAAAATGAGCGTGGCAGCGGCGGCGGCGTTGCTGGGGATGCTGCTGTTTATGGCGTTGTCGCGGCGGTTGCCACCATCGGCGCAGTTGCTGGTGCCGCTGGTGGGCATTATTTTTGGCGGCGTGATTGATGCGGTGGCAACGTTTATCGCGTATGAAACCGAGATGATGCAAATGCTCAGCGTGTGGCAAAGCGGCGATTTTTCGGGCGTGCTGCTGGGGCGATATGAATTGCTGTGGGCAACGGGCGCGCTGGCGGCGTTTGCCTACATCATCGCCGACCAGCTCACGATTATGGGCTTGGGCGACAGCGTGGCGGCAAATTTGGGGCTAAACCGCGATGCGGTGCTGTGGGTGGGGCTGCTGATTGTGTCGCTGATAACGGCGTTGGTGGTGGTTACGGTGGGCGGCATTCCGTTTATTGGCTTGGTGGTGCCGAATATCGCCAGCCGTTTGCTGGGCGATAAGCTGCGGGCGAGCTTGCCTGCGGTGGCGTTGCTGGGCGCGGCGTTGGTGCTGATGTGCGATTTGATTGGGCGGCTGATTGTGTTTCCGTTTGAAATCCCTGTGGCAACGGTGTTTGGCGTGGTGGGTACGGTGCTGTTTTTGCTGCTGCTGCGCGCGCCACAACGGGGTTAGGCAGCCTGAAACCTTTGCAAAACCTAAAACGCCACAAAAAATAGTAACGTCCATCATGCCCGCGTAGGCGGAAATCTTGGTTAAACTTAAACAACAGTTTGTTTTTACAATTATTTCTGAAAATTAAACAAGATTTCCGCCTACGCGGGAATGACGACATTTCTTATTTTTCAGGCTGCTGTTAGGGGTTTACAAAGGTCTCAGCCTGAAACGCTGTTATCCGCCCCGCCTGAATAAACAAAAAAATCTATCTGAATATCATGTCTCAATCCACCAAAACCCTTTTGATTTTATCCGCCACGCTTATCCTGTCTGCCGCGCTGTTTTTAACGTGGAACGCGCAAGGTGCGTGGGATTTTGTGTTGCCGCTGCGGGCGAAAAAGCTGGCGGCATTGCTGCTGGTTGCCTATGCGGTGGGCGTGTCCACGCTGCTGTTCCAAACCATCACCAACAATCCGATTTTAACGCCGTCTATTTTGGGCTTTGACGCGCTGTATGTGTTTTTGCAAACCGCGCTGGTGGCTGCGCTGGGCGGCTTGGGCTATGCGCAGCTTGCGCCGTTGGGCAAATTTTCGTTGGAATTGGCGGCGATGCTGGGCGGCTCGCTGCTGCTGTTTAGCCTGCTGCTCAAACAAGGCGGGCGCGATTTGGCGCGGATGATTTTAATCGGTGTGGTGTTTGGCGTGCTGTTTCGCAGCTTATCCAGCCTGCTGCAACGGATGATAGACCCCGAAGAATTTATGGCTGCCCAAGCCGCCACCTTTGCCAATTTCAACAGCGTGAACACAAAAATGCTGGCGTATTGCGGCGTGTTGATGCTGGTGAGCATGCCGTTTTTATGGCGCGAGCGGCATCGGCTGGACGTGCATTTGCTCGGGCGCGACCAAGTCATCAATTTGGGCATTCATTACCAACGCCATACGCTGTGGATATTGTTTTGGATTGCGCTGTTGGTGGCTTCGGCAACGGCAACCGTGGGCGTGGTGAGCTTTTTTGGGCTGCTGGTGTGCGCGCTCACCAACGCCTTTTCAGGCAGCCTGAAACACAGCGTGCGCCTGCCGATGGCGTTTTTAATCGCAGCGGTGATGCTGGTGTTGGGGCAAACCGTGTTTGAACACCTGCTGGGCATGAAAGCCGTGTTGAGCGTGGTGATTGAATTTGTGGGCGGCTTGGTGTTCTTGTGGTTGGTGTTGAAAAAGAAACAGGCAGCCTGAAATTAACCCTTTCTATTGAAACAGCTTAATATGATTACCATCCAAAACGTATCGCATCAAATCAACCAGCAAACCATTCTGAACAACGTGAGCCTAGACATTCCGCAAGGCGGCATCACCGCGCTCATCGGCGCAAACGGCGCGGGTAAATCCACGCTGCTGTCGTTTATGGCGCGGCTGCGACCGCTGGTTTCAGGCAGCATCGCCTACAACGGGCGCGACCTTGCCAGCACGCCCACCGCCGAAGTCGCCAAAATGCTGGCGATTCTCACGCAAGAAAACAGCATCCACAGCCGCATTGCCGTGCGCGATTTGCTGCTGTTTGGGCGTTATCCGTATCACCAAGGGCAGCCCACCGCCGAAGACCAAGCCATTGTGGACAACGCGCTGGTGGAGTTTCAACTGCAAGAGCTGTCGCACCGCTATTTAACCGAGCTATCGGGTGGGCAACGCCAGCGCGCGCTGATTGCGATGGTGTTTTGCCAATCCACCGAATATGTGCTGCTGGATGAGCCGCTGAACAATTTGGATATGTATTACGCGCGCAACCTGATGCAACTGCTGCGCCGCTTGGCGCACAGCCAACAGCGCACCATTATCGTGGTGCTGCACGACATCAACATGGCAGCGGCTTATGCCGACCATGTGGTTGCCATGAAACAAGGACAAGTGCTGTTTGCGGGCAGCCCCGATGAAGTGTTTACCGTGCCCAATATTCAGGCGGCGTTTAATATGACGGTGGATGTGTTGGATTACAAAGGGAAAAAATTGATTGTGCATCATTGTTGATGATGTGGATTAGAGATAGCGCGTTGGCGGATGGTTTGTTTAACGCGCCATGATGAATTTCAGGCTGCCTTGTGTGTTTTAGGCAGCCTGAAAATGTTTGGGATGGGTTAAAGCGGGTTTCAGGCTGCCTTATCCAGCTCGGCATCAATGAATGCTTGGATTGGGTGGATTAAATCTTGCCGCTCGGTGCGGGTTAAGCCGCGAATGGTGTTGAGTGTGTCGTTTAGCAACGCGGGTGCGCCGCCGTGGCGCGGGGCGATGGCGAGAAATTTGTTGCGATAGCGGATAAGATTGGGACGGTCGGCGAAGGTAATTTGCTGTGGTACGCCGTTGATGCTGGCGGTGTAGCCGAAGGTAATTTGCTTGTATTTATTGCTCATCCAAGCCACGTCTGCCCACGGCGCAATCAGTTTCCACGGCTGGGCATCGGCGCGGTTTGGCGTGTGCAAAATGGCGCGGTTGCGCTGATATTGGCGCAGCAGGTGGGCAAAATAGCCTAGGCTAAACGCGGCTACCGCCAACATCAGGATAATGCCGTGCTTGTAATCGCTTGCTGGGTCGTTGAACAGGAAGGATAACTGCGCCTGCGATGCTGGCGGCGGCAATCAGCAACAGGGTGGGCAAAACGATAATAAGCAGGCTGGGGTGTGTGCCTTCTATTTTGCTGATAGTGAGCCGTTTGGCGGGGAAGTGGATGGGGAGTTCTTCGGATTGCATGGTGGGTGTTGGGGGGATTAAGGGGGTGGGCAGCCTGAAAATAGTGAATACAGGTTCTAAAATGGAGCGGCGATGGTTTGTTGCCAAATGGTGTATTGAATAGGCTTGGCTGGTTGGCAAGATGTCGGCAAGCCGCTGTTGCATGGGTTGCGGGTTTGGAAAAGGTTTTCAGGCCGCCGTGTAAACCGCGTGCGCAGCGAAGCTGCACACCCTACGGCTGGTTTGGTTTTAGCTTCGCTATTCTGCTTTGTTTTAGCTTCGCAACTCCGCTTTGTTTTTCAGGCTGCCTTAATACGATTAGGCAGCCTGAAAGTGTGTTTGGGGTTTAGTCGTCATAGCCGTTGGGGTTTTGGCTTTGCCAACGCCATGCGTCTTGCATCATGGTGTGTAGGTCGCGTTGGGCTTGCCAGCCTAGCTCGGCTTGGGCTTTGGCGGGGTTGGCGTAGCAGGTGGCGATGTCGCCTGCGCGGCGGGGTTGGATGGTGTAGGGGATGGTGTGCCCTGATGCGGCTTCAAAGGCGTGGACGATGTCTAGCACGGAGTAGCCTTGTCCTGTGCCTAGGTTGTAGATGTGGGTGCCTGCGGTTTGGGATTTTTGTTCTATGGCTTTTAGGTGTCCGATGGCTAAATCGACGACGTGGATGTAGTCGCGCACGCCTGTGCCGTCTGAGGTGGGGTAGTCGTTGCCGAATACGGCGAGTTGTTTGAGTTTGCCTGCGGCGACTTGGCAGACGTAGGGCAGTAGGTTGTTGGGGATGCCGTTGGGTTGTTCGCCGATTTTGCCGCTGGGGTGTGCGCCGATGGGGTTGAAGTAGCGCAGTAGGATGACGCTCCAATCGGGTTCGGCGTGTTGGTGGTCTTGCATCATGCGTTCCATCATGTGTTTGGATGTGCCGTAGGGGTTGGTGGTTGCGCCTGTGGGGCTGGTTTCGTTGATGGGGACGGTGGCAGGGTCGCCGTAAACGGTGGCGGATGAGCTGAACACGATGCTGTGCACGCCTGCTGTTTGCATTTCTTCTAGCAGGATTAGGCTGCCTGTGATGTTGTTGTTGTAGTAGCGCAGGGGTTGGCGCACGCTTTCGCCCACGGCTTTGAGCGCGGCGCAGTGGAGTACGCTGTGGATTTTGTGTTCGGCGAAGATGCGTTGCAGGATGCTGCGGTCGCGGATGTCGCCTTGATAGAAGATGGGGGCGGTGCTTGTGATTTCCTGGATACGTTGCAGCACTTTGGGCGATGAGTTGTCAAAGTTGTCTAGGATGATGGCGGTGTGCCCTGCTTGGATGAGTTCTACTGCGGTGTGGCTGCCGATGTAGCCTGCGCCGCCTGTGATTAGGATGTTCATGGGGAGTCCTTGTGGTTGGGTTGGGAGGATGGGCAGCCTGAAACGTTTTGGGGTTTCAGGCTGCCTTAATGATTGCCAAGCGTGGAGTGATGCCAAGGCGCATTTGGCGATGAGCCGTCGCCGCTCCATTTGGGGCAGCCTGAAACTTTTGCAAAACCTAAGTAGGTCGGGCATTGATGCCCGACGTTTTGAGTTGTGGCGTATCAAGATAAATAGAGCGGTGTGTGTCGGGCATGGATGCCCAACCTACTGCTACGGTTGTTTTTCAGGCTGCCTAATGGTTTCAGGCTGCCTACTGCCTATCTTGCGCCAAAGCCTGTCAAAATGGTTTTGATGGTTTTGAAGATGATAAGAATATCCAGCGAGAGCGAAAAATGTTTGATGTAGTAAAAATCGTGTTCCAGCTTGATTTGGGTTTCATCTTCGTTGCCTGCGTAGCCTTGGGTTACTTGCGCCCAGCCTGATAACCCCGGTTTAACGATGTGGCGATAGTTGTAAAACGGGATGCTGTCGTTGAACTGTTCCACAAACACGCGCTGCTCGGGGCGCGGCCCGATTAGGCTCATGTCGCCGCGCAGGATGTTCCAAAATTGCGGCAGCTCGTCTAGCCGTGTTTTGCGGATAAATTTGCCCACGCGCGTTACGCGTGCGTCGCCGATTTGGGCAAGCTGCGCGCCGTGTGCTTCGGAATTTTTTGCCATGCTGCGAAATTTGTAGACGGTGAACTCGCGCCCGCCTTGTCCGATGCGTTTTTGCGTGAACAATGCGCCGCCACGGCTTTCTAGCACCACGGCAAGCGCGGTGATGCCCATCAGCGGCAGGGTGATGGGCAGGCTGATGGTGATTAGGACGATGTCCATGATGCGTTTGATGAGCATATAGGCGGGCGGGGGCAGCAGCGAGCCTAAGTCGTTTTCGTAGAGATGGCGGATTCTCACGCGCCCTGTGAGCGATTCTTCTATTTGGCGGATGTTGTAAACGGGGATGTTGTGCAGGGTGCAATCGGCAAGAAAGCGTTGCCATGTTGCGCCTAAATCGGGGCTGTGCAAATCGGCAACGATGGCTTGCACGGGGTTGTGTGGGCGTTGGGCTTGGTCTAGGCGCAGCCAGTTGGCATGGGGGATTTGGTCGGCATCGCGGGCGCGCCCGAGCGGGATATACGCCATCAGCGGGGTGCGGCGGCTGTGGCGGCGATAATCGGCAAGGAAAAACAACGCGGCAAGGATGCCGTTGGCGAGCACGAAGCTGTTGGAAAAGGTAACAAAAAACAGCGCGGCGATGCCAAACACGCTGCTGTATGCGATGCCTACGGTGGGCAGGATGTTGAGCCAGCTTTGGCGGCCGGGAAAATAGAGCAGCTTGTTGATGGATAGCGCGGATAGGGCGTAGCCCGCCAGGCTGATGGCGGCGCTGTTGATGATTTTGATGTCGGCAAGCGGCAGGGGTTTTTGCCAGCGATACAGCGCGGTGGTGGCGGCGATGAGTAGGATGCCTGTGAGCAGGCGCAGGGTGAGCGATGGGGTGGGTTTCATGGGTTGGCGGTGGTTTGTTTTCAGGCTACCTTGGGCTATTGGGCGGTTTGCAATAATTTGCTTACGAATTTTAACACACTCTTAATTATGGCAGCCTGAAAGTCAATCCATCCAGCAAAAAACCGTTTGGCAACACGCTAAACGGTTTTGCTTTTTCAGGCTGAAACTTTTGCAAAATCTGTAACCGATGGAGCGTCGGCGGCTCGCCGACATCTTGGTAAATCATTATGTAATGTTTAATAAGAACCTGTATTCACTATTTCCATAGGCAGATTTTATGAAATAAAAGCGCGGATACAAGGCAAAAAGCGCAGTAAGGTTGGACACCTTGCGAGCATTTTTAACGCAGTAGCCACGTTTTTAGGGCATAAAATCTGCCTATGGAAATAGTGAATACAGGTTCTAAGTGTTGGCGGCAAGCCGCCGCCGCTCCATTTTAGGTTTCAGGATGCCATTGGGGTTTTGCAAAGGTTTCAGGCTGCCTATTGATGCCATGCGTTAGGCAGCCTGAAAACAAATTCCACACCAATCCACCCGCGCGATTAGCCACGCAGCTTGGCATAAATCTTGCCCAACCAGCGGGCGGGCAACAGGCGCGGTAGGCTGCGCAGCAGAAAGGTGGCGAAAGCAGGTAAGGCAGCCTGAAAACGCAGGCGGCGTTTAAGCTGCATCAATTGCCATTCGCTTTGAACGTATGCCCAGCCGCGCCGCCGTTGCAGCATGGCGTTGCCCGCGCGGGCGTGCACCAGCGTTTGCGGCAGGTTGGCGGCGGGCGTGCCATGCGCCAGCATCCGCAGCCATAGGTTGTAGTCTTCCATACACAGATGATGCTGGTAGCCGCCCGCTTGCTGCACGGCGGTTTGGGTGTAGGCAACGGTCATGTGGTTGAATGGGTTGCGCTGCTTGGCGTAGGCGATGATTTCAGGCTGCGTTTGCGGGACTTGGCGGCGGGCATGGCTTTGGCTGGGGGTGTCGGCAAATTCGGCGATTTGCCCGCCCAGCAGGGCGATTTGTGGATGGGCGGCGATGTAGGCGCATTGGTCGGCAAAGCGGGTGGGGGCGGCGATGTCGTCCGTATCCATGCGGAATATCCATTCGCAGCGGGCGTGTTGCAAGCCGTGGTTGAGCGCGCGCCCCAGCCCCACGTTTTCGGGCAGCGGCACGATATTGAGCGGCAGCTGGTGGGCAAATTCAGCGAGCACGGCTTCCAGCGCGGGCGTGATTGCGCCGTCCAGCACGATTAGCACTTCGGCGGCGGGCTGGCTTTGCGCGACAAGGCTGGCAAGGCTTTGGCGCAGGTAGTCGGGGGATTCTTTGGCGTAGAGCGAGAGTAGGGCGGTGAAGTTCATGGTGGATTTGTGCGGGGTGTTTTCAGGCTGCATCAGGTTGTATTAAGCGGATTATGTCGCCAGAGCAGGCGTTTCGCCGCCTACCACGAGCAGGGGCAAGTCTCTGCACCCCGCTGAATATCAACCTTTTTAGGATGGGTTGGGCTGTTGGTGGTGTGTTGGGCATGATGGCGACGAGCCGTCGCCGCTCCATTGGTGGCAGCCTGAAAGTGGATTTTGCGTTTTAGTTTTGCAGAAACTCGCTTCGCTCGTTTCAGGCTGCCTTGGAAGCGCGTAGGGTGGGCAACTTGTTTGCCCACCTGAACGAGCAGGATGGCGGCATGATGGTGGGCAATAAATTGCCCACCCTACGGGGCAGTGGGTTGGGGGGATGGGCAGCCTGAAAATAAAGCGGGAGAGCGTCGGGCATCAATGCCCGACCTACGGGCGGTTTATATATCTTGCTCGTATTGCAACCAGCGGGTTTGGTTTTCGGGCGAGACTTTGCGGGCGAACCATGCGCCGTTTTTTTTGGCTGTCCAGAGTTCGTCCAGCGATAGGGTGTCGGGGTGGTTTGCGCCTTGGGCGAAGCGGATATGGCGATGGTTGGCGTTGATGTGGTTCAGGCTGCCTGCAAGCTGGTGGGCGATGTGTTGGAAAAAGTGTTCGTCGGGGACGAGTTTTTTTTCAAACAGGGTGGCGTTGTCGCCTAGGCTGTGGTCAAACAGGAGTTTGAGCGCGGTGCGGTTGGCGGAGAACCATTGGCTGCCTGCTAGGCAGATTTGGCGGCTGGGCAGGATGCGGTCGGCGATTTTTAGGCTGCGGGTGAGCAGCTTGCCGATTAGGCTGCGTTGCCATGCGGTGTCGGCGTGGGGGGCGTTGAAGCGGTTGCGGTAGCGCAGTTGGGGGCTGGGCTGGCTGTGTAGCCATAGGGTGTTTTCAGGCTGCGTTTGGCATTGGGCGGCGAGTGTTTGCGGGCTTTGCAGCATGGCGCAGTCGCCGCTGATTAGGTGGTAGTGGCGCGTGCTGGGATTGGCGAGCGCGGCTTGGATTAGGGCGAGTGTGGCTTCTATCATGGTGAAGCCGCCCCAGTTTACGCGGATGCGGTGGCTAATCAGGTGGACGTTGGGCAGGGTGGTTAGGCTGCCTGTTAGGCTGGGGGATTTGGCATCGTGGTGGATGTAGTAGTGCGCTTGGGGGTGGCGGGCGGCGTGGATGGCGATGTGGGGCAGAGGGCGGTGGGATAGGATGAGGTAGGTGGTCATGGCTGGGTTTTGGAGTGAGTGTGAGTGAGTGGGTGGTTTTCAGGCTGCTTATGTAAGGGTGGATGGGGCAGCCTGAAAATGGGTTTGTGGCTGGCTTGGGGTTTTGCGACGAGCCGTCGTCGTTCCATTTTTAGAACCTGTATTCACTATTTCCATAGGCAGATTTTATGAAATAAAAGCGCGGATACAAGGCAAAAAGCACAGCAAGGTGGACACCTTGCGAGCATTTTTAACGCAGTAGCCGCGTTTCTAGGGCATAAAAGATGCCTATGGAAATAGTGAATACAGGTTCTTAGCTTTCAGGCTGCCTTTGGACAGATTTTCGCCCACAATCGTTTGCCAACCACGCCGCCAAAATAGCCCAACTGCCAGCCCCAGTTTTTCTGCGGCGCGGGCAACTGGGCGCGAAATTTGGACACATTGGCTAAATACGCCGCATCGCGGGTGCGCAAAAATTGCTTCACCGAATAGGCGATAATCAGCCGCCATGTTTTCAATTGCAAAATATGCAATTCCGCCAAATGGTTGGAATACTGCGCTTCGGCGGCGATGGCTTTTTGCAAGCCGTAGAAAATATCGGCAAGATGGCGATGCGAGACGTTGGCGGTGATGCTGGCGGCGTTTTGGCGATAGCCGAGCAGGCTTTCAGGCAGCCTGAAAATGCGTTCGGCGGCAAAATAGAGATAGGGCACGGTCATAAAGTCTTCAAACAATTTGCCCACTTCGAATTGCTGATGGGCAAACAGTTTGCGGTGATACACGCGCGACCATGCGTACCAGCGGTTTTCGGCAAAGGCGCGTTGGATTTTTTGCGTTTCAGGCTGCCCTTGCGTGGCGATGTTGGCGATGTCGGCAAAATAGGCGTGGTACAGGGTTTGCGCTGCCCAGTTTTGCTCGCCGTAAAACACGGTGGCATCAAATTCTAAAATATCGGGCTGGTGCTGCGACAAGTTGTATAATATTTTGTCTATCGCGCGGTGGTGCAGGATGTCGTCGCTGTCTAAAAACAAATAATATTCGCCCTGCGCTTGGGCGATGCCTGCGTTGCGGGCGGCGGATAAGCCTGCGTTGGCTTGGTGGATAACGCGGGTGGCGATGGGGCTGCGCTGGGCAAATTGGGTGATGATGGCGGGGGTTTGGTCGGTTGCGCCGTCGTTGATGATGATGAGTTCTAGGCGCGGGTGGTTTTCAGGCTGCGTGTTGTCCAAAATGGATTGCAACGCGGCGTGAACGTAGTCTTGCACGTTGTGGCACGGGATGATAATGGACAATTGGGGCTTCATGATGCGCTGGGGCTGGGCTGATTGGGGCGGACAAGTTGCACGGCGAAGTCTAATAGGCTGTCAAAAATTTGCGTGCCTTGCGGCAGGTGTTCGCTTTCTTTGGCTAATGTTTTCATGCCTTTGCCTGTGCGCACAAGGATGGGCTTGCCGCCCACGTTGGCGATGGCTTGCAAGTCGCGCAGGCTGTCGCCGATTAGGTAGGTGTCGGCGGCTTGGGCTTGAAATCTGTCTAAAATGTCTAAAATCATGCCCGATTTGGGCTTGCGGCAGTCGCAATGGCTGTCGGCGGTGTGCGGGCAAAACCATACGCCGCTGATTTCGCCACCCGCTTGGCGCACCAGTTTGTGCATTTTGCTGTGCATTTCGTTGAGCGTTTGCACGTTGAAATAGCCGCGTGCGATGCCTGATTGGTTGGTGGCGACGGCGATGGTGTAGCCCGCTTGGGTTAAAAAGGCGATGGCATCTAGGCTGCCGTCTATCGGTTGCCATTCTTCGGGGGATTTGATGAATTGGTCGCTGTCGTAGTTAATCACGCCATCGCGGTCTAGGATGATGAGTTTCATGGGATTTCTCGGTGGTTGAATGGATTTTCAGGCTGCCCACATCATTTCTAACAGCCATGCGGCGGCAAGCAAAAGGGCAAGCAGGATGAGTAGGCTTTTGAGCTTGGCGCGCGGCGGTTCGGGCGTGGATATGGGCGCGGACGCGGGGGTGTGGGGGATGATGAATGTGCTGCCGCAATGGTTGCATTGGTGTTGGTCGCCGTGGATGTGGCGATAGCTGGGGCTGTGGCATTGCGGGCAATGGATGGGGCGGGGCATGGCGGCTATGCTTTCAGGCTGCCTAACCATGCTTCAAAGGCAGCCTGAAACACGGCATTGAGCTTGGCTTGGTTTTCGGGGGTGTCATGGGTATGGTAGAACGCGGCTTCGCTTTGGATGCCCAGTGCGGCGAAATAGTCGGACAAAAACGCGCCGTAGCCGTCTTCTTCATCGGCGTAGTAAAACTGGGTGAATCGGTTGCCCAAAGCGTTAAAGCAGCCATCGTCTAGCCCGCCGTTGAGCTGTTCCAGCACAAATTCCGCGCCCGAAATCAAGCCAATTTGCAAGTCGTGAAACTGCGGCAGGCGGGCGGCAGCGGGGCTGTGCAGATTTTGCGAAACCGCCCATGCGTAGTAAAAGCCGATGTGATGCGCGGCATTGCGCTCGGGCAAGTCGCTGGGGTAATCGGGCTCATCGGTGTGAAAGGAAATGTGGTCGTAGTGCATTTTCAGGCTGCCTTTGGGGTGCGAGTAATGAATTGTAAACAAAAATAGGGCAGCCTGAAACGCCACTTTCAGGCTGCCTTGTTATATAGTCGGTTCCACACAGTCTTAGACAAGGCGGCGAGCCGCAGATAGTACAAGTAGTACAGCAAAACTGGCTTTGTCCAAATCTACGATTTGGCAACAAACCATTTCGCCCGTGGTGAGCGAGCCAACGTAGTATAAGGCTGTGTGGAACGACTATAATTTGGCATCACATCACAGGAGACCACCATGCGTTTTCAGGCTGCCTTTTTGCCCACATTCATGCTCACCGCGCTGCTCGCCGCCACCGCCTGCGCCAGCAAAACCCACGACCACACAGCCAGCAACGGCTACCCCGCCAGCGTAACGCCAGCGTAACCCACGTCCACGACGGCGACACCATCCGCGCCACCGATGAAAACGGGCGCAACCAGCGCATTCGCCTTGCCAACATTGATGCGCCCGAAACCAGCCAAGCGCACGGCATCGCCAGCCGCGACGCGCTGCGCCAAATGCTCAACGGACAGCGCATCAACGTAGAAGTGGTAGAAACCGACCGCTACGGACGGCAAGTCGCCCGCATCACGCTCAACGGCAAAGACATCAACCTAGCCCAGCTCGCCAACGGCAACGCATGGCACTACCGCCAATACGCCCGCCGCAACCAATCCCCGCAAGAATACCAACGCTACGCCGCCGCCGAAGCCCAAGCCCAGCAACAACGCAAAGGACTATGGGCAAACAAAAACCCGCTTGCGCCGTGGCAATATCGGCAAGCGCAGCGCGGGCAGGGGGCGGGGGAGAAGGGAGAATAGTGAGCTTTAAATGGGTTTTCAGGCTGCCTTTGAATAGCAATAGGCAGCCTGAAATCTTTGCATAAACCCAGCCATATCATCCATTTTTAACACAAGCGCACGGCTTGCAAGCAAGCCGTAGAAACGCGGGGTACGGTTTCAGGCTGCCTATATCGCGCCCGCGTTTAGGCAGTCTGAAATCTTTGCACAAACCTAAGTAGGTCGGGCATAAATGCCTGACCTATCAATAAACAATAGTTTGTTTTTACAATCAATTCTGAATGTCAAATAAGATTCCCGTCTATACTTGTTCGGGCATAAACGCGGGATGGCGGCTGATTGACCATTATCTTGTTTCATTTTAGGCATAACAAACATTTCAGGCTGCCTAATCGAAACCCCCATTAGGCAGCCTGAAAACACAACCAGCGCGTTGCAGCTTATTCACTCAACAGCGAAATATCCGCCACCGCATTCATCAGTTGCGACAATTCATTCAACAAATTCAAACGGTTCTGCTTCACCGCAGCATCATCCGCCATCACCATCACATTATCAAAAAACGCATCCACTTGCGGCTTTACCGCCGCCAGCGCGGTTAAGGCAGCCTGAAAATCATGTTGCGCCAATGCCGCTTGCACAGCAGGGCGCAAGGCTTGCGTAGCGGCGAACAACGCGCGTTCCGCGTATTCCTGCAACAGATTTTCCTGCACCGCGCCCAGCTCGGCATCGGCTTTTTTCAGCAGATTTTGCACGCGCTTGTTGGCAGCAGCCAGCGCAGCCGCTTCGGGAAGTTTTTTAAACGATTCAACGGCTTGCAATTTATCCGCCAAGTCGTCCAAACGGTCGGGACGCTGCGCCAAAACAGCGGCAACGGTGTCGTGCGCATAATCGTTTTGCAACAGCACCGCCAAACGCGCCTGCATAAAGTCCGCCACTTCGGCAACGGTGTTCTCTGCCAGCAAGCCTTGTGGGAACTGCGCCGCAACCGTATGCAGCAAATCTTGAATAGACAAAGGGCTATTCATCAGCATCCGCAGCACGCCCAACGCCGCACGGCGCAGCGCGTAGGGGTCTTTGTCGCCCGTGGGAATCAGCCCAATGCCCCAAATGCCCACCAGCGTTTCCAGTTTATCCGCCAGCGCAACAGCGGTCGCAATCGGGCTTTCGGGCAATTTGTCGCCCGCAAAACGCGGCAGATAGTGCTGCTCAATCGCCGCAGCGATTTCAGGCTGCTCGCCATCCAACAGCGCGTAATATTTGCCCATTGTGCCTTGCAATTCGGGGAACTCGCCCACCATCTCGGTAACCAAATCCGCCTTGGCAAGCCGCGCGGCGCGTTCGGTGGTGGCACGGTCTGCGCCCAACTGCTCGGCGATGTGCGCCGCGATGGTTTGCAAGCGGTCAATGCGCTGGGCTTGGCTGCCAATTTTATTATGGTAAACAACGTGTTCCAGCTTGGGCAGGCGGCTTTCCAACGTGGCTTTTTGGTCTTGCTTGTAGAAAAATTCCGCATCGCTTAACCGCGCCCGCAACACGCGCTCGTTGCCGTGGATAATGTGGCTTGGGTCGGCGGTTTGCAAATTGGAAACCAGCAAAAAGCGGTTCATCAACTTGCCGTTTTGGTCTAACAGCGGGAAGTATTTTTGATTTTGCTGCATGGTCAAAATCAAGCATTCTTGTGGCACAGCAAGAAAATGTGCTTCAAATTCTGCCTGCAAAACAACAGGATATTCCACCAGCGCGGTTACTTCATCCAGCAGCGCATCATCGGCGGCAACGCGAGCATTCAGGCTGCCTGAAACCTTGTCCAGCTCGGCTTTAATCGCAGCGCGGCGTTCGGCAAACGAAGCAATCACTTTGCCCTGCTCGGCGATTTGTTGCGCATAATCATCCGCTTGCGCCAACACAATTTCACCCTGCGACAGGAAACGATGCCCCAAAGTTTGGCGGCGGCTATCCAAGCCCAACACGTTCACAGGCACCACATCCGCGCCATGCAGCACCACCAAGCCATGCACAGGGCGCACAAACGTGTGCGTGCTGCTGCCCCAGCGCATCACTTTAGGAATCGGCAGCTTTTTAATCGCCGTGTTCACAATCTCGCCCAGCAGCGCGGCAAGCGTTTGCCCCGCTTGGGTAAACTCGTGCGCATACACATCTTGCTTGCCATCGTTGATGATTTTCAGGCTGCCGATTGCCACGCCACAAGAGCGAGCAAAGCCTTCCAATGCCTTGGTGGGCGCGCCATCTTTCATGCCCGCCGCCACAGAAACGCCTTTGCGCACAATATGTTGCTCCGCTTGCACAGGCTTCACATTCGCCACCGCCACCGCCAAACGGCGTGGTGAAGCGTAGGCGGTGAATTGCGTTGTGCCATCAATCAGTTGCGCTTTCTCCAAGCCATCGGCAATGGATTGAGCAAAATGGTTGCCCAAGCTGTTCAAGGCTTTGGGCGGGAGTTCTTCGGTTAAAAGTTCAATTAGAAGGGTTTGGGTCATTTTTTGCTTTCTTTGGGGATTGGGGTAAGGGGATTTTGGCTTTGTGCAATGGCGTTTCAGGCTGCCTAGTTGTTTAGCTGTAATAGGCAGCCTGAAACTTAACGGGCTGTTTTATCTGCCAGCAACTCTTGATACATCTGTTCCAATTCATCTTTTTGTTCAACAAATGAGCGGATATGTTTTTTGGGTAAATGAATAATTGCGCCATCGGGCATAGCTTGATAACGTTTGCACACATCACGGATGGCTTGGCTTAAATCTTCAGCATCGCTATCAAACGGAATAATCGTGCCGTTTTCGCCATCAATAATATCTTCCACCACGCCCCCGCCATTGGTAGCAATTACCCACACATTACGCAAAATAGCTTCGCGTACCGTTAAACCAAAACTTTCTTTCCATTGGGTTGGGAACAGCAGCACATCAATTTCAGCAAAGAATTGGTCAATATTATTTTGGTTATAAGCAGGCACAATTTGATAATTTTGGATACCTGCAAAATCTTCATCATAAAAAGACTTCAAACCAACATTAATCATATTGTCCACGACACACAGCCGTGCGGAGTCAAAATTGTGTTGCCTAAATGCTTCTAAGATTAAATGAATACCTTTAATGTTAGTTTTGCCACCCACATAGCCAAATCGAATCACATTAGATTTGTGTTTTTCAAATTTATGCACAGGTGGCGTAACACCATTTTTGTTTACGCGAACAGTACGATGAAGTTTTTTCTCGTGCACATCTGCAAAATATTGGCTTGGTGCAAGCAATAAATCCACCTGCGATAAAGTGTGTTCCAGCATTTTGCCGTTTGCAAATGCTACATCGTCCCAGTTTTCACGGAATTTTTCGCCATCTAGCATAAATTGGTTGGGGCAAATCCACCAAGCATCATGGAAGGTTACTACCGTTTTAATGCCTTTTTTATGACACAAATCCACCACGCCTACCCCAATACCTTGAATACAGTGGATATGTGCAATTTCAGGCTGCACCAGTTCAATAATGTCGGCAACAACTTTACTAAATAAAGGATTGTCATAATTTGCTGCATCGTGAGGCGGCACAGCCACACCAAATATAGTTACTTGCTTATATTCATAACGAATCGTGTCATAGGCTTTGAGATAATGGCTTACAGGCAGCGTGGTAATGGCATAGATTTTATGTTTTTTATCTTTGGCTAATAGCTTGTTAAGCTGTTCGGTAACAATCGTTGCTCCACCAAATGATTGAGGGTAATAGTAAACATTAAAGGTTAAAATTTTGCTTTGCTGTTGATTAAATGCTTCATTTTGTACCGCAGCGGCAAGAGTTTTGCCTATAGCAGCTGGTGCATAGCGTTGGGTTACGCGTTCATAAGCTGCTGCTGCTATGCTATGACGCAGTTGTTCATCTTGAATCAACGCATCAAACGCATCAAGCCATTGTTGTTTGTTATCTGCTAAAAATGCTGTTTTTCCATGTTCAATCGCATCAACAAAAGCAGCGCGTGGCGAGCACACTGAAGCCAATTTAGTAATCGATGCTTCAAGATATTTAATATTACTTTTGGCATCGTTGAAGACAAAATTTTCTAAGGGTGCAATACTGATGTCGCATTCAGCAAGATATGCTAAGTATTCGGTATAGTTGCAAAATGGAATATGTTCAATTTGATTTTTCACACCATCAAAATAGCTGGGTAATTCCAAATAGCCTACATAGCGAAAACGTACATTAGGATATTTTTTTAGTGTTTCTGCTAATGCGGGTGCAGCTTCCATAAAATCAATATTATGGGTTTTTGTACCCGAGCCATAAATAATGCGGATGATGTTATTTGAATGCTGCGTTTTGTTGTTGATTTCTTGCGCTGCTTTAAGCGTTTCGGCATCCAATGCATTTTCTACAATGTGTACAGTTTTTAAACCCGCTTCTCTCATAGCTTCGGCTAAACCTGATGTGGAAGCAATGCCCTCATCGCAAGCAAGCATGGCTTTGCGATAAAGTTTTGCACCATTAAGAACACCATCGCGTTCTTGCTCATCTAGCGAATTAATGGTGCTACTTATTTTTAATGTTTCTTCATCAAAAATTAAATCATCCACATCCCAATAGGTTTTGATTTTCAAACGGCGACATTCGTTAATTAATGCCATTACGCTATCAAATCCAGGCACGCGATAAAAAATTACCACACTTGCTAAAGATATTTGTTTTCTCGCTTCCTCGTAGTCCGTCCATGATGTTACCGAACAAGGAATGCCTAATTCTTTGAACATTTCTTGTTTTTGGGTAACGCGGTATTTTTTGCATTGAGGAATGCTTAATTCGGCAATAATGGCAATTTTAAGTGCACAAATTTCATTGGCATCGTGTGAAACCATGCTTTGGAAAATTTCTGGCACAGGCGGCAGAGGGACATCAGAGATAGCGATAGCGGGTTGATTGATTGATTTTAATAGCTGTTTAACCGTTTGAAATGAATGGGTTTGTTTATAGGCATGGCGCAGAAATTGATATGCCTTGCCAATACTACCTTTTTCACGCACCAAAGAAGTAAATTGTTTGCGATAGCGATTTGCTGAACTGATGGCACGCTCGGTATTGAATAAAGGTTTGAGTAAGCGAAATGTCCACAGTTTGGCTTGTCTTTTGGTTTTGCTTTCTAGGCTAGCGGTGTAATTTTGCAATCCTGCAATGTGGTTGTCTAAATTTGATATATGGTTATGTAGGTGTTGGGTTGATTGGTTGTTTTCTTTTTCTAGAAGTAGGGCTTTTTTCTCAATTTGCGCTAATTTAGTGTTCAGTAATTGAGAAAGTTCGGTTAGTTGCACCAGTTGTGCTGATTGAGTGGCAATGGTTGTTTTGTCTTGTTGATTTTGTTGCTGCGCAGCCGTGAGATTTTGTTGCATTTCATCAAGTTGTGCTTGCAAGCCAAGAATCACTTGGGTTTGTGATTGAGGATAAATTGTGTCAATTTGGCTGGGTGTAATGCTGCGTGTATGGTTAGCGGTTTTGTTTTCTACAACGGCCGCTTCTTGACCCGCAATAATTCGCACACCTAACTCATTTTCATTAGGTGTGCGTTTTTTGATGATGCACACAGAGTTGATAAATTCCACAGAATGAATGTGCGCTAGGCTATGGGGCGTGATGACGTTGTAGCGATGGCAAATTTCTTCTAGGGTTTCATTATTGCGTAGTGGCAAGCCCCAATGTTCGTGGTTTACGATGTCGGCAAGGTTTTTTAGGAAATTGATAGCAGAATAGGGGTGGTATAGCCCGCCATCAAATTCTTGCCAATAGCTGCAATGCAAGTCTTCAATAATGAATAGACCGTTATCGTTCAGACGGTCAAAGTAATGGGCGAAATTGCGCACAATGTCGCCTGATGTGTGCGAACCATCATCGATAATGATGTCAAAAGTGGGAACAATGGTAAGAATATGTTGCTTGGTGGCTTCTGTGCCTGCATCGCCGATAATAACTTGGATGCGAGGGTCTTCGTAGTGCAAGTCTTGGCATTTTTCGTCAATATCGCAGCCAATAATGTGAGTGGCTTCGGGGAAGTATTTTGACCATACTTCTAGGCTGCCACCGTTTTGCACGCCGATTTCAAGCAGGTTAATGGCTTGATTGCGATAGGGGGTTAGGATGGGGTCGTAGTCTTCCAGATAGCGTGTCCATTTATCGGATACTTTGCCTTGGTGATTTTCGTGCAGGGTTTTGAGTGTGTCCATACCTTTATCCATTAGTTTAGGGTTAGTGAGAAACTTTGGTGATGTTGTTCAACGCCGCATAATAGCCTTGTTTTTCCAGCAATTCTTGATGCGTGCCTTGCTCAATAATATGCCCTTCATCCATCACAATAATGCGATCGGCGTTTTCAATGGTGGTCAGGCGGTGGGCAACGATGATGCTGGTGCGTCCGCGCATTAGGCGTTCTAGGGCTTCTTGCACCAAATGCTCGGATTCGTTGTCCAGTGCGCTGGTGGCTTCGTCCAGCAGCAAAATGGGCGCATCTTTTAGGATGGCGCGGGCGATGGAAACGCGTTGGCGTTGTCCGCCTGATAGCTGGCTGCCATTTGCGCCGATGGGTTGGTTTAGGCCATCGGGGTGGTTGGCAACCAAATCGTTTAAATTGGCGGCTTTGAGCGCGGCAAGGATGTCTGCTTCGCTGGCATCGGGGCGACTGTATCGCACGTTGTCTTTCAGGCTGCCTTCAAACAGGAACACGTCTTGCGACACAAGGGCAAACTGTTCACGCAGGTTGGCAAGGGTTAAATCGTTGATGTTTTCGCCGTCAATCAACACTTTGCCTTGGCTGGGGATAACGAAGCGCGGCAACAAATTAACCACGGTGGTTTTGCCGCTGCCCGAACGCCCCACTAGGGCAACGCGCTCGCCCGCTTTAATTTCTAGATTGAAGTTATCTAGGGCTTTGCGCGTTTCTTGGCTGTATTGCACATCAATGTTTTCAAATTTCAAGCTGCCTGAAACGTGGTTCAGCGTTTTGCTGCCTGTGTCTTGTTCGGTGGGTTCATCTAAAAAAGCGCATACGGCATCGGATGCGATAAACATACTTTGCATGGGGATGCTGATATTGGCTAAATTCTTAATCGGGCTAAGCATTTGCAACATGGCAACGATAAACGCCATAAATTCGCCAATGGTGGTTACGCCGTTTTGGCTTTGCCACAGGGCGATAAAAATCACCACGGCAAGAGCAAGCGAAGCGATGAGTTCGCTAAACGGCGAACGCGCGGCGGTGGCTTGGGTGATTTTTTTGCCCAGCCGCACAATGGTGTTGTTCACATCGGCAAAACGGCTGGCAGCTTGCTGTTGCCCGCCAAAAAGTTTGACCACTTGATGCCCTTGGTGCACTTCGTTGACCACGTTATTCAGCGTGCCGATGGTAAATTGTGCGCTGGCAATGATGTCTTTTAAACGATTGCGGTAATAGCGCGACAGCAGCGAGAGAATGGGGAACATCAGGGCAACCACAAGGCTCAACTGCCAGTTGAGATACAGCAGCACGCACACCAAACCAAACACAATCATGGTGTCGCGCGTGAGCACGATAAACACATTGCTGGCGTTGCTGATTGAGCCTTCGGTCATTTGCACAATGCTCATCAAGACGGTGCCCGATGGGGTTTTTTTGTAAAAATCGGTGGGCAGCAGCAGCATTTTGTTGAACATATCGCGGCGCAAAGTACTGATTGCCATCACGGAAACCCATGTGAGCAAATAGGTGCTGGCGAAGCGACACACGCCGCGAATTAACACCAAAATAATAAAGAACACGGGCACAATCCAAACTTTTTCCGCCGTGCCCCAAATCAGGTAGTTAAACTGGTCTTTCCAGTTTGCCAACGTGGCGAGTATGCCTGTGTCGGTGTTGAGCGCGGGCGGCTCGGATGGCATGGCAAAGCCTTGGTTTACCAAGGGCGCGATAAAGGCGGCAAGATAGCTTTCGGTTGCTGCCACGCCCACAATGCCTATCAGCGCAAAGATGATGCGGGCTTTGTAGGGCTTGATGTAGCGCAGCAAGCGCATGAAACTTTGGGTGTCTTTTTTGGAGAATAGTCCAAAGGTGAGTTTTTCTATCATGGATGTTTCTTTGAGTGGGGGTGGGGTAAGGCAGTCCGAGAACCTGTATTCACTGTTTTCATAGGCATCTTTTATGCCCTAAAAACACGGCTACCGCGTTAAAAATGCGCGCAAGGTGTTCAACCTTGCTGTGCTTTTTGCCTTGTATCCGCGCTTTTATGCCATAAAAGATACCTATGAAAATAGTGAATACAGGTTCTGAAAAGGGATTTCAGGCTGCCTATTGCGTTTACGGCATTATTGTTTTTGCTTCAACAGCGGATAACCCAACGCTTCGCGACCGGCAACAAATTTTTGCGCCACTTGGCGGCTTAATGCGCGGATGCGTCCGATGTAGGTGGCGCGTTCGGTTACGGAAATTGCGCCGCGTGCGTCCAGCAGGTTGAAGGTGTGTCCTGCTTTGAGCACGAGTTCGTAGGCGGGCAGGGCAAGCGGCGCGTCTTCGGTTGACAGCAGGCGTTTGGTTTGGGCTTCGTAGCCGTTGAATTGGTCTAGCAGCCATGCGGCATCGCTGTATTCGAAGTTGTAGGTGGATTGTTCTACTTCGTTTTGGTGGTAAACATCGCCGTAGGTCAGCGTGTCGCCTGCGGGGGTGGTTGTCCACACCAAATCGTAAACGTTTTCCACGCCTTGCAGATACATGGCAAGGCGTTCAATGCCGTAGGTGATTTCGCCGAGCACGGGCGTGCAATCTATGCCGCCAACTTGTTGGAAATAGGTGAACTGGGTTACTTCCATGCCGTTGAGCCACACTTCCCAGCCCAAGCCCCATGCGCCGAGCGTGGGGTTTTCCCAGTCGTCTTCCACAAAGCGGATGTCGTGCACGGTGGGGTCGATGCCGAGTTCTTTCAGGCTGCCTAAGTATAGGTCTTGGATGTTGTCGGGCGCGGGTTTGAGCGCGACTTGGAATTGGTAGTAGTGTTGCAGGCGGTTGGGGTTGTCGCCGTAGCGGCCGTCTTTGGGGCGGCGGCTGGGCTGCACATAGGCGGCGTTCCACGGCTCGGGCCCGAGCGCGCGCAGGCAGGTGGCGGGGTGGGATGTGCCCGCGCCGACTTCCATGTCAAACGGTTGGATGATGGCGCAGCCTTGGTTTGCCCAATATTGTTGTAGTTTGAAAATGATTTGTTGGAATGTGAGCATGATGGTTTTGCGGGGAAATTTGAAAACGCGCTATTTTACTGTATTTTCAGGCTGCCTGAAATGCGACATACTGGATTGTGTGTTTTTGTTAAGAAATATTTGGCTATCTTGACGTTTCGTATATAATGGCTTGCGTTGTCGCGCAGTGGTTTGGCTGGCGCGTATGTTATTTGGAAACCCGATGAGCCGTCGTCATAAGAAAAAATCGCATCATCCGCATCCTGCCACGCAAGTGAGGCAACAGCAACAAGGGCAGCCTGAAAACGAGCAACAGCCTGCGCCTAAGCCGTTTAATATGCAGCGCGTGGTGGCAATCAGTTTTGCGGTGGCGGTGGCGATTGTGCTGCTGTCGTATGGCGTAAATCGGCATGAGCAGGTGGCGATGCGTGCGAATGAGCCGCCGATGGCTTCGGATACGGGCGTGATTCCCGATTCAGAAGCGCAAGCGGCGGAGCGGGCGGCGCGCTTGTCGGCATCGCAAGAGCAAGGCATGACTGCGCCTGCGGATGCGGATGATGATGCGGCGGCATCGGCGGCAAGCGAATGGGGCGCGTTGGATGCGGCTTCGGATGCGTCGGCGGCTTCGGCTTGGTAAAGCGTTTTTGATTTTCTATCCCCCTTTTCAGGCTGCCTTGTGGTAGGTTTAAGGCAGCCTGAAAACGTTAAAAAACTTCAACACAAGGAATAACACCATGTTTAAAAAACGTATTCTTACGGCAACTTTATGTTCCGCTCTTTTGCTGACGGCGTGTTCGGGCGGCAATAGCGGCTCGGGCAATTCAGGCGCATCCGCTGCCAGCGGCGCAGGCTTGGATGTGAGCCGCACTTATATCGTTGCCACCGATGCTTCTTATCCGCCAATGGAATACATGGACAACGGCAAAGTGGTTGGCTTTTCGCACGATATTTTGGACGCTGCCGCCAAATCGCAAAACGTGAAATTGGAATTTGTGAACACGCCGTTTGAAGGCTTGTTTGCCAATGTGGACAAGGGCGACAGCGATGTGGGCTTGGCGAGCATCACCATCAACGATGAGCGCAAACAACAGCTTGACTTCTCCGACCCCTATTTTGTTGCCACGCAGATGATTATCACCGACAACAAAAACAGCAACGCGGTGAAATCGTTTGCCGATTTGAAAAACCGCACCGCATCGGTTCAGGCGGCGACATCGGGCGATTTGATTTTGCAAAAATTGCAAGGCAAAGACAGCACCAAAATCAAACGCTTTGAAACCATGCCGTTGGCGTTTAAAGAGCTGGAAACAGGCGGCGTGGATGCCGTGGTGGGCGACAGCAGCGTGGTGGCGTTTTATGTGAAGCAACACCCCGATGCCAAGCTCAACGTGGTGGTGGACCCATCGTTTATCCAAGAGCATTACGGCTTTGTGTTCAAAAAAGGGCGCAACGATGGCTTGCGCGAAGCCATCAACAAAGGCATCGCCCAAATCAAAGCAGACGGCACATACGACAAAATCCACACCCAATGGTTTGGCGCACCGTCTAGCCAAGCGGGCGGTGCAGCAAGCGCACCTGCGGCATCCAGCGCATCCGCAGCCAGCAAGTAAACCGATATAAGGCAGCCTGAAAATAGCCATTCAGGCTGCCTTTGGTTATGGTTAGGCAGCCTGAAAGCCACAGGCTTCAACGAAGTTAAAACGTCTTTTCCATTGTAAACAAGGACATCCCATGATTAACCCGCTATCCGCCCTTTCCCCGTTGGATGGACGCTACGCCGCATCCGCCCAAGCTCTGCGCCCCATTTTCTCCGAATATGGCTTGATGCAAGCCCGCGTGCGCGTGGAACTGGAATGGCTCAAAGCCCTTGCTGCCGAGCCGAATATCCGCGAAGTTGCCCTGTTTTCCGCCGCCACGCTCGCCGAAATAGACAGCGTGATTAGCGGCTTCTCGCTGGACGATGCCGCCGCAGTCAAAGCCATAGAAGCCACCACCAACCACGATGTGAAAGCAATTGAATACTGGCTCAAACAACGCTTCGCCGCCAACGCCGAAATCAGCGCGGTAACGGAATTTATCCACTTCGCCTGCACCAGCGAAGACATCAACAACCTGTCGCACGCCCTGATGCTGCGCCAAGCGCGGGATGAAGTGCTGCTGCCCAAATTGGGCGAAATCGCCGCCAAGCTGCAACAGATGGCGCACGAATTAGCCGCCGTGCCGATGATGGCACGCACGCATGGGCAGCCCGCCACGCCCACCACGATGGGCAAAGAAATCGCCAACGTGCTGGCGCGTTTGCAACGCCAAATCCCGCAGCTTGCCGCGCAGGAATTTTTGGGCAAAATCAACGGCGCGGTGGGCAATTACAACGCCCATTTGGTTGCCTATCCCGATGTGGATTGGGAACGCCATTGCCAAAATTTTGTAGAAAAATCATTGGGGTTAACCTTTAATCCCTACACCATCCAAATTGAACCGCATGACTACATGGCGGAATTGTTCCAAACCATCGCTCGCATCAACACCATTTTGATTGATTTTAACCGCGATATTTGGGGTTACATATCAATGGGTTACTTCAAGCAGAAAGTGAAAGCGGGCGAAGTGGGCAGTTCCACCATGCCACACAAAGTGAACCCGATTGATTTTGAAAATTCCGAAGGCAATTTGGGCATGGCAAACGCCGTGCTGGGCTTTTTGGCGGAAAAGCTGCCCGTATCGCGCTGGCAACGCGACTTAACCGACAGCACCGTGTTGCGCAACATGGGCGTGGGCGCGGGCTACGCGCTGTTGGGCTGGGCGGCGCATCTGCGCGGGTTGAACAAGCTGGAAGCCAACCCCGCCACCATGTTGGCAGACCTAAACGCTACTTGGGAACTGCTTGCCGAGCCGATTCAAACTGTGATGCGCCGCTACGCCGTGCCGCAAGCCTACGAGCAGCTCAAAGCCCTAACGCGCGGCAAAGACGGCATCACGCCCGAAACCTTGCGCCAGTTTATCAACGGCTTGGCGATTCCCGATGCCGCCAAAGCCGAGCTGTTGGCACTCACGCCCGCTGCGTATATTGGCAAGGCGGCGGAGTTGGCACAGCGGTGTTGAGCGGTGGAAGGCAGCCTGAAAATGGAAAATGCAGTAGCCAATACGGTTTTCAGGCTGCCTTAATGCCCGCGCAATGAGCGAACGCTATTTTTATTGTTTACCTGTTCACAATCCAAACAAACTGCGGCATGGATGCCGATAACAAAGGCAGCCTGAAAACAGCAAACCCCAGTTTCAGGCTGCCTTTATGCTATGATTTCCCCATCTCAACCCCATTCCCCGCCCATCATGTCCGAACCATTTTTCCGCACCAGTTGCCCCAGCTGCGGCGCACCCGTTCAAGTCCACAGCCCCACCGCCATCACCGTAGTATGCAGCTATTGCAACAGCATGCTCGTGTTGCAAGACAACAGCCTGCGCGACACAGGGCGCGACAGCGCATTGCTGCAAGATTTCAGCCCCATCCAAATCGCCACCACAGGCACGCATCAAGGGCAAGGCTTCACCGTAGTCGGGCGGCTGCAAGCCAAATACGATGTGGGCGCGTGGAACGAATGGTATATCCAGTTTGACAACGGTGAAAACGGCTGGCTCGCCGAAGCAGGCGACATCCACGTCATCACCCGCCAAATCGCCACACCCCCCAACGCCCCCCCGTTTGAAGACATCCGCGCAGGCATCAGCGAGCTAGACTACGGCAAAACCTTTGTCGCCAGCGATGTGCGCGAAATCACCCTATCCAACGCCGCCGCACAAGGCGAACTGCCTTTCAGGCTGCCCGCGCAATACCACAACCGCGTTGCCGACTGGCGATGCGAAAACGCCTTTCTCACGCTGGATTACAGCGAAACCCCACCGCAAGCCTTTCTCGGCAGCACCGCCCAGCTCAACCAACTTTTCCTACAAAACACCCGCAGCGAAGAGCAAATCCGCCAAAGCGCAGGCAGCATCAAAGGCACGCGCCAAAGCGAAAACTGCCCCCATTGCGGCTCATCTGTGCACTGGCTGCGCGGCATCACCACCACCGTCATCTGCCCCAGCTGCGGCAGCGATTTAGACACCAGCGAAGAAAAAGCCAAACTCATCGCCGCCAACGAAATGCGCCAAGCCCAGCAAGACGCGCTGCCCCTGCCCATCGGCACAACAGGCAAAATCCACGGCGCAGCCTACACCGTTATCGGCGCAGTCCGCTACGAAGAACTCAACCCCGACGACGCACACACCGCCCTATACGGCAGCCCACTCAGCCTAACCCCCGTAGATTGGTGGCGCGAATACCTGCTATACAGCCCCAGCCAAGGCTTTCTCTGGCTGGTGGAAACATCGCAAAACAAATGGACGCTTTCCGAAACGCTCACCCAATTCCCCACGCTCACCGATAACCGCATCCCCAAAAACGCCTACAAACTCTACGACTACGGCGGGCGCGTTAGCTACGCAGCAGGCGCGTTCTACTGGCACATCCGCGCAGGCGACATCACCTATTACCAAGACTATCAACAAGGCGAAGCCAAACTCTCCGCCCAGCGCACCCTACAAGAACTCGCATGGAGCAAAAACACCCCCGTATCGCGCAAGCAGTTTGCCACATGGTTCCAATTTGACGGCAGCAACGCCCCCCGCTACACCGCGCAAATGCAGCCCGACCCCGTGTCGCGGCAAATGGTTTGGCTGATGGTCGGCATCTTTATCCTGCTCAACATCCCCGCATGGCTAAAAATGAACGACGACGACTTCGGCTTCTCGCTGGTGTTATCTGGCGTGATTGTGTACATCCTTATCCATGCAGGGCGCGACCGCAGCGAAGATGATGACGATGATTGATAATGATTGATGACAAGACAAAGGCAGCCTGAAAGTGGATAAACCCGTTTTCAGGCTGCCTTTTTATGGCGTAGAGATGGTTTGCCATCAAATGGCACGTTGCCAAGCCATGAGCAAACCCCGCTGTTCTTATTTGCCAAGCGCACGGCTTGCCAGCAAGCCGTAGGAGCGCGGGGACAGTTTTCAGGCTGCCCAACCATCCCGCCCGCGTTTAGGCAGCCTGAAACCTTTGGCAGTAGGCTGGGCATTGATGCCCGACGTTTTTCAATTTGTGGTGTATTGAGATAAATAGGCTCGTGTCTGTCGGGCATCAATGCCTGACCTACTGCCGATATGCCATTTTTAGGCTGCATCATCCAACCGCAACACCTTCCACCCCTGTGCTTGGGCGTGCGCCAACAAGGTGGCATCGGGGTTTACGGCAACGGGTTCGCCCACGATACTCAGCAGCGGCAAGTCGTTTTTGGAATCGCTGTAAAAATAGGTTTTGCCGTAGCTGGCCAGCGTTTCGCCGCGCGCGGCGAGCCATTGGTTGAGCCGTGTGATTTTGCCTTCTTGCAGGCTGGGCGTGCCGATGATGTTGCCTGTAAACAAGCCGTTGGCATCGGTTTCCAGTTGTGTGCCGATGATGTTGTGGATGCCGAAGATTTGTTGGCAGATGGGGGCGATGATGTATTCGTTGGTGGACGAGATAACCAGCAATTTGTCGCCTGCGTGGCGGTGTTGGTTCACCAAATCTTTGGCGGCTTGGCTGGCGTGTGGGGCGATGTATTGCGCTTGGAAGGCTCGGTGCAGGGCATTGCGCTGGGCGGGGGTAAGGTGGGCGATGGGGGTGATTTGGAAGCGGACGAAATCGGCAACGTTTAGGCAGCCTGAAAGGTAGTCTTGATAGAATTTTTCGTTTTGCGCGGCGGCGTAGTCGGCATCCAGCAAGCCTTGTTCAATCAGGAATTTGGGGAAGGCGTTGTCGCTGTCGGTGTGGATTAGGGTGTGGTCTAGGTCAAAGATGGCGAGATTTTTCATGGTTTGTCTTTCTGTTGTTTGAGCAGGCGGCGCAGCAGGGTGGGGGTGATGGGCTTGCCTTGGCTGATGGAGTAGTTGGCAAGGTCGTTGAATAGGGTGATGAGACTGCCTAGGTCTTGCCGCCAATGGTCTAGCAGGTAGGGGTAGATGCTGGAGTCTATGTTGAGCTGGCGGGTTTTTGCCATATTGGTGAGCGCGGTGATTTTTTCTTCGCGGCTGAGCGATTTGACTTCGTAGGCAAGGCAGTATGCCATGCGGGTGCGCAAATCTTCGCGCAGTTGCAGTTTGCTGGGCGGGGTGTCGGCGGAGAGCAAGAGATGCCCGCGTTTGCTGTTGCGAAAGTGGTTGAAGATGTAGAACAAGGTGGCTTGCTCGGCATCGCCTAGTTTTTCTATTTGGTCTATGGCGACAAAATCGGCTTGGGCGGCGGTGTCGGCGAGCGTGGTGGTGCTTGCGTCGATGTACACGGCGGTGTGCTGCTTTTGCAGGGCTTGCCCCACCCATGCTTGCAGGATGTGGCTTTTGCCTGAGCCTTGTTCGCCCCAGATGTAGAGAAATTGGTCGTGTTCTTGTTGCAGGATGTAGATAAGCTCGGCGTTGGCTGTGCCGAGCAGTTTGTCAAAGCGGGGGTAGGCGGGGTCGTTGAAATCAAAGGCGATTTGTTGCACGGCGGTTGGAGGTTTGCAGGATGGTGGGATGGGGGATTGTAATGTTTTGTGAAGGGGGGTGCAAAGGTTTCAGGCTGCCTTGGGGGTTAAGGCAGCCTGAAAATATGGAACGGGTAGGGAGTGTTGGGTATTTTTGTTGAGTGGATTGAGTTTCAGGCTGCCTTAAACAGTGTGCGCAGCAAAGCTGCACACCCTACGATTGTTCTGTTTGATGATAGGTTTCAGGCTGCCTTAAATCACCCAAGGCAGCCTGAAACCTAAATCCAACCTAAATCCACCCCAACGTATTCGCAAACACCAGCAAAATCGCAATCGGCGCAATATAGCGCACGGCGGCGTGCCAAATGCGGGCGATAACGGGCGAAAAATCGCTGCCGAGCATCATGTGCTGCAACACGCCATCGCGCTTCAACACCCAGCCCACCAGCACGCACACCGCCAGCGAGCTGAGCGGCATAATCCACGACATAATCAAATAATCCCACAAATCAAACACTGTTTTGCCGATGATTTTAAACTCCGCCAGCGCGCCAAACGACAGCGCGGAAGGAATGCCTACGATAAAAATTGCCACGCCCGCCATCCACGAAATGCGGCGGCGGCAATGCGGCTGCTTTTGCACAAAATAAGCGATGGCGGTTTCCAGCATGGAAAACGCGGACGTGAGCGTGGCAAACGCCACCAGCACCATAAACACGGCAAACAGCAGCGTGCCAAACGGCATTTTTTGGAACACGGCGGGCAGCACGATAAAAATCAAGCTGGGGCCGGCATCGGGCTTAAAGCCCAGCGCGAACACGGCGGGGAAAATCACCAAGCCCGCCAGCAAAGAAACCAGCATATTCAACCACATAATGCTGTTTGCCGAGCGGAACAAATCTTGTTTGGTACCCAAATACGAAGCGTAAGTCATCATGGTGGACACGCCTAGGCTGAGCGCGAAAAACGCTTGCCCCAGCGCGGTGAGCCATGTGGCGGGGGTTACTGCGCTGAAATCGGGTTGCAGCAGAAATTTTACGCCCACCATCGCGTTGGGCAGCGTGAGCGAGCGCACGGCTAACACCAAAAACATGATAAATAACAAGGGCATCAGGTATTTATTAGCGCGTTCAATGCCAGACGATACTCCATTTTGCACCACCCAAATGGTTACCAGCATAAAGGCAGCCTGAAAACCCAAGACCATCGCGGGATTGCTGATGGTGCTGCCAAACAGCGCGGCAAAATCGGTGGTAGGTGTAATCGCGCCGCTGATGGCGTGCCAAACGTAGGCGAACACCCAGCCGCCCACTACGCTGTAAAACGACAGCAGCACGAAACACGCCGCCATGCCCATGCGCCCAATCCACGCCCAAGCGGGATGCGGCGCGATTTCTTTGAGCGCGTTCACAGGGTTTTTGCCCGTTTTGCGCCCGATAAAAAATTCAGACAACAGCACGGGCAAGCCCACGAGCAGGGTAAACAACAGAAAAATCAGAAAAAACACCGCGCCGCCGTTGGTGCCTGCGGTGTAGGGGAATTTCCAGATTGCGCCTAAACCGATGGCAGAACCTGCGGCGGCGAGAATGAAACCGATTTTGGATGTCCAGTTGGATGGGGATGACATGGGGCTTCCTTGTGGTAGTCAAAACGTTTTCAGGCTGCCTCAGCGTTTAAGGCAGCCTGAAAGTGGGCGCGATTTTAGCAATTTTTTACAAAACGTGCTTATTCGTTATCATCCATATCATCCGCATCGTCTATTTCACGCGCCGCCATTTGCTCGGCTAGCTGGTTTAAATCCAGCTCGGCGCGGTTTTCAGGCAGCCTGAAAATAATCGGCAGCTCAGAAATGCCGTTTTCGCCGCAGGGATAAGCATAGCTGCGGCTATTGCTGCGGTGGATGATTTGGGTGTCAAACTCCATGTGCACCACTTGCTCTTTAACTTCATCAGGCAGTTTCACCAGCTTGTCGTAAGCGGTGAACAGCAGGCGATTGCGTTCCAGCTTCAATTCGTCCAATTTTTCAATTTGCTTGGCTTTGCGTTTGAATAGCTTATCCATCAAACCTTCGGGTTTATCCACCAATCTTTGCTGTGCTTCAATCGCCGCTTGGCGCTTGCGGTATTCTTTAAGATGCGTTTGGGCAACATCGTATGCGTATTGCGGGAAGGCGCGGATTTTGACGTTGTTTTGCTGCACATCGTTCCATTCCAACTGGGTGAACACATCGGCGCGGCGTTTTTCCAAGAAAGTGGCGTAGGCAACCAATTGCCCGAACAGCTCTTCGGCTTGGGCATTCATCAGCAGCGCAGGCTGGGTTTGGAAATCTTGGAATGCGCCGATGATGCTGGCAAATAGCTGGCGCATACTCACATACAAATAATCAAATTCTTCTTCGCAATTGGGCAGACGGCGAATCATGTCGCTAAACCGTTGCAAAATGCCCGCTTTAAGCTCAATGGTGTATTGCGACAGCCGTTGCGCCACTTCTTTGTTGATGCTGCCCGATGAAGCATCAAACGGCGCAAACAGCAGCGGAATCAAAACGTTTTCGTGAAAGCCGTCCAGCTCATCCATAAAATCAATAATCACTTGGCGCACATTGCCGCTGATGGTGATGATGAAGCCGATTTGCTTGCGAAACGCGGCATCCACTTGCGGATTATTGTTTTGCAACAGCGCGCTGTTGACCGCCGTACCGTTGAGCAGCAATGTGCCGCCATAGAGTTTGTCTTCCTGCAAAAAGCGGCGGATGGTGAACGGGTTGGCGCCGTATGCCACCATGGGTGCGACCACAAACCAATAGCTGGATGCGCGCACGATTTCTAGCTGGCGGGTGCGCTGCTCTTGGCGCAGAAAATCGTTGATTAGCGGGCTGGGCGATTCGGCAAGCTGGCGGTTGCGCACGGTTTTAAACCAAAAGCCGAGCAGTTGTTGTTTTAAATAAACTTCGTTGATGAACACTTTAACCGCGTTGGTGTGCAGCTTGCGCGCGTTTTCGGGCAGGATAAGCTCTTTTTTGCGGCGGATTTCATCGGCAGCAGCGTAGATAAAGGCGCTGTGCAGCTTTTGCTTCCATTTTTGCTGTTCCAAATCGCCGCGGGTGTTGGCTTCGGCGATTTGTTCCAAAATGTTTTCCAGATAATCGGCGATTTTGACGGCTTCGGCGAAGTTACGCAGCTTTTCCATGCTGTTTTGGATGTTTACGCCGAGAATTTTGACGGTTTTGAGCTTGGCGGGAATGCTGGCGACGAATTGTTCAAAAATTTGCGCTTCGGGGTCTTGGAAGCTGAATTTTTTGGCTTCGGCGTTCCATGTGATGCCCATGCGGCTTAATAGTTGTTGGGTTACGTTGGTTTGGTCTTGCGCGGAGAGTGTGGCGAACACTTCTTGCAGGTGTTGTTGCCAAAAGACGTCTAGCTTGGGATTGATTTGGGTGATTTGGGCGCGGATGGGGTAGGGGATGTAATCAGCGGGATAGCTTGTGCGGCGCGTTGGTGGTTGGTTGGCACGATTATGTTCCTAATAGCGAAGTCAAGTGATTTTACGAAAAGCAAACAAAAAAATAATGTTTAAGGCAGCCTGAAAATGGGGGCAAGCGCGGGTTTGAATATTTGAGCGAGATAGTTTGCCCACCCGCCTGCGCTTGCTGATTTTCTGTGCCATAAACGTGTGCGAATTTTAACAAAATAGGCAGCCTGAAATAGCTTTTTAACGTTTTCAGGCTGCCTGATGTTTGATTAAAACAACAATGTGCCGTTTGGGTTTTTTCAGGCTGCCTTGATGTGCGGCGAGCCGTGTTGTTTTTGGCGCGGTTTACCACTCACGTGGGGCAATCAGCTCTTCAATGTCTGCGCCTTCAAAGCCGTAGGTTTGCGCGATAAAGGCGAAATTTTCGGCGATGCATTCGCGGGCAACGGTTTCTAATTCGCTGTCGGCGGCGTCAAATTCGTCTTCCAATTCGTTGATTTTTTCGGTTGCGGCGTGGGTGATGGCGTAGAGCGCGTCCATATCGGCGGGGGGATTTTGTTCAATTTGCGCGCAGGCATCAAGCAAGATGGCTTTGATTTTGTCCACCAATTCGATGGGGAAATAATCGTCGTTATACATATCGCGCAGGAAGTCATAGGATTGGATTTGCGGGTTTTGAACGCTCATTGCGGTGCTCCTGAAAGGGGTAAACAAAAATAAAGGCAGCCTGAAAACGGTTGGTGCGCCGGATGCGCTATTCCGTTTTCAGGCTGCCGAATTATAGCGGTTTAGTTGTGCCAAGGGCTGGGCGTTTTGATGCGGAACGAGCTGCCGCTTTGCGATGAGCGCTCTTCGTAGCCAAAGCGTTGCTCGGTGCGCTCGTTGCGGTTGATTTGCTGGCTGCGCTGTCCTATTTGCGAGTTGCCGTGTTCAAACATTTTGCCATGCTCGCTGCCGTGGCGTGTTTCGTTCATGTGGCTGCTGCCTTCGGTTAGGTGGTGGCTGTGGTGTTGCTGCATTTCGCCTGTGGGGTGGTTGGCATGGAATTGGGCGCTGCTTAAACCTGTTAGCGCGTGGCGGTAGCCATCGCCTGATGCGCAGCCTGAAAGCAGGGCGGTGCTGATGCTGATGATGGCGATGTGTTTGCTTGAAATCATGGTTTGTCCTTTCGGTGAAAAAGGCGGCTTTATAGGCGATTGCGGGGGCAACGTATAGTGGGGTTGTACAAAAACGGATTAATGGTGGGTAAAGAGTAGGCAGCCTGAAATGGGTTTTCAGGCTGCCTCACTCGCCGCCAACACGGCTTTCACTTCCCGCGCAAATTTTTTCGCATACGGCGTACGAATGGCGGTGAGATAGGGTAGCAAATCATCGGGGCGGTGTTTGAGCAGGGCATACACAATCAAATTTTGCAGCAGCGTGTTTTTGCCTTGCCCCAAATTAACGATATTGTCGTCATCGTCATCGTCATCGGGGTCGGGTTCGTAGCCCTCGGGGTATTCTTGTTCATCGGGCGCATCGCGGAAGGTTTCATAATAATGCGCGACAAAATTGAGCAGCGGCTCGGCATCGCTTGCCAGTAGGCGCATCACATCATCTTCGCTTAAATGGGCGTGTGCCAAGCATTCTGTGTCAAATGCCGCCAGCACGGTTTCGTATTCGGGGTATATTTCCATGCCCGTGCGCTGTTGCAGTTGCGCTAGCAGGTTTTGATAGATTTCGGTTTCAATGATTTTTTGTGCTGTAAACATTGGGTTGTTGCTCCATTAAAAGGCAGCCTGAAAACGGAATTCCCCCATTTTCAGGCTGCCTTTATCTATCCGCGCAAGTCAATCACGCGCCGTAAACGGGATTTTTGGTGCACAAGGCTTTGGCTTTTTCGGCTACTGCTGCCAAGTTGGCTTCATCGTTGGGGTTGTCCAACACGTTTGCCAGCAGGTTGGCGAGTTCGCGGGCATCGGCTTCGGTGAAGCCGCGTGTGGTAATCGCCGCTGCGCCCACGCGGATGCCGCTGGTTACGAAGGGTTTTTCGGGGTCGTTGGGGATGGCGTTTTTGTTGATGGTGATGTGCGCCTTGCCCAAAGCTTCTTCCGCCGCTTTGCCGGTGATGTTTTTGGGGCGCAAATCCACCAAGAAAACATGGCTTTCGGTGCGACCTGACACGATACGCAAGCCGCGTTTGACCAATTCTTCTGCCATCGCTTGCGCGTTGATTTTCACTTGTTTGGCGTATTGTTTGAACTCGGGTTCTAACGCTTCTTTAAAGGCAACGGCTTTGGCGGCGATGACGTGCATCAATGGCCCGCCTTGCAGGCTGGGGAAAATGGCGGAGTTCAGGGCTTTTTCGTGCGTGTTGTCGCGGCACAGGATTACGCCGCCGCGTGGGCCGCGCAGGGTTTTGTGCGTGGTGGTGGTAACGAAATCGGCAAAGGGCACGGGGTTGGGGTATTCGCCGCCTGCCACCAAGCCTGCGTAGTGCGCCATGTCCACGAATAAATACGCGCCTACTTTGTCGGCGATTTCGCGGAAACGCGCCCAGTCGATTTGCAGGGCGTAGGCGGATGCGCCTGCCACAATCATTTTGGGCTTGTGTTCCAGCGCAAGGCGTTCTACTTCGGCATAATCCAACACTTCGTTTTCATCCAAGCCGTAGGTGATGGCGTTGTAGAGCTTGCCTGAAATGTTTACGCTTGCGCCGTGGGTTAAGTGCCCGCCGTGCGCTAGGCTCATGCCGAGTATGGTGTCGCCCGGTTTGAGCACGCTGGCGTAAACGGCTTGGTTGGCTTGGCTGCCTGAATGCGGCTGCACGTTGGCGTATTCTGCGCCGAATAGTTTTTTGACGCGGTCAATGGCAAGCTGCTCGGCTACGTCCACGTGTTCGCAGCCGCCGTAGTAGCGTTTGCTGGGGTAGCCTTCGGCGTATTTGTTGGTAAGCTGGCTGCCTTGCGCTTCCATAACGGCGCAGCTGACGTAGTTTTCGGAGGCAATCAGCTCAATGTGGTCTTGCTGGCGTTGGTTTTCGGCTTCAATGGCCGCTTGCAACTCGGGGTCGTATTTGGCGATGGTGAGGCTTTTGGAGTACATCGTGCGTCCTTTGCTTGGGTTGGGGAATGAAAGGTTAGAATTGTAACGTAAATTTTTATTAAGGGCAGCCTGAAAACGGTATTTCAGGCTGCCTTTGCTTGGCGCGCGATAACACGGTGAACGTTCACACCAACCCCGCAGCCTGAAAAAAGCACCGGTAGGCTTCGGCTTTTTTGGCAAGGCTTAACGGATAGGCGCGGGAGGTGGAGGGCAGGCGGGTGAGTTGCAACTGCCGCTCGCCGCAGGGGTAGGCGATGGTTTCGCCTGTTTTGGGCAGCTTGGTTTTGCTGGGCAGCTTGCCGATGAGCACTTCAGTGGCTTTGCCGCCTGTGGTGCCGATGCGGCGCACGTTGGGCATCTGGGCAAGGATGGCGGGCAAGTCCACGCTTTCTACTATCTGCAAAAAATCGTCCGAGGCGTTGCCGTGTTGGCGGATGGCTTTGAACACGGTGGGGCAGGAGGCGATGCCGCGCTGCCACAGGAAGTCTTTGATTTTGTCGGCATCAAATTGTTTGCCCAAGGCAGCCTGAAAATGGCTGGGGTCGTCAAAAAACACGATGCCGTACACGCGCCACATATCGTTTTGAAAATTGGGATAGTGAAACGCCATGCTGCGCTTGTCGGCGGGCGGCGGGAATGTGCCCATCAGCATCACGGTGGCGTGCGGTGGCAGAAAGGGGGGAAAGGGTAGGGATTCGATGATGAGGCTGTTTTCGGTTGCTGCGGGGGTCATTTTCAGGCTGCCTTTGGTTGGAGTTGAAAGAGTGTTTAGGCAGCCTGAAAAGCATGAATTTGTTTTCAGGCTGCCTATTATGGTTTACTCGTGCGGCTTTTTACTGCAAACGGCAATAAACCCCATACTCCGCGCGGGGTCGTTAAACGTGCGGAACATTCGTTTAAACGTTTCGCGGTTTTCCGCTTTGAGCGCGTTGCGGATAATTTTAAACGTGCGCAGCAAGCCTTCATCGTGGATTAGCCCAGCGGGCGAGAGCAGCGTCATGCCGCCGCGCAGGGTTTTCAAATCGGCAAAACCGCCTTGCTGAAACAAATCTTTCCAGCCGCTTTCGGTGAGCGGGGTAACTTTCACTTTAATCGTGTCGCGCAGGCGTTCCACAATCGCTTCGCTATCGGTGTCGCTCACCACCACATCGTGCGTGAGCAGCACGCCGTTGGGCTTCAACACGCGGAAATATTCGGCAATCGCGGCTTGTTTGTTGGCAACGGGCAGCATGGTAAGCATGGCTTCGTTGATGACTACGTCAAAGCTGTTGTCAGGGAACGGTAGCGCGGTGGCGTTGGCGTGCTGCACATGGATAAGCTGCGCCAAGCCTGCGGCGGCGATGTTGCGCTCGGCTTTTTCCAGCGCGTTGAAATCCAAATCCACGCCTTCAATATGGCAGCCAAAGCGTTGCGCCAAGCCGATGGCGGTGGTTGCCATGTTGCACGCCACTTCCAGCACTTGCGTTTGCGGCGTGAATTGCGCTTGCTCAATCAGCCAATCGGTTGCGCGGCGACCGCCAGGCCGCAGGCGGGTTTTGCCCAGCTTGGCGAGAAAGTGATGACCTGTTTGGCTTTTTTTGTCGCTATCAGACATGATGCTCTCCTGTTTAGTGTGGTTGGGGAAATAAGCATAAGGCAGCCTGAAATATTGTTTTTGTTATGCTGAAAGTGGTTGGTGGTCTGGCTGAATGGTGTTTCAGGCAGCCTGAAAAGCATCAATCCGTTTTCAGGCTGCCTTGTTGATAAATCAATCCGTGCCGCGTGCGCGGTTTTCATGGAAACGCGCTTGCCAATCGGCAAACTGCCCCGCTTCAATCGCATCGCGCATTTCTTGCATAATCGTTTGATAAAAATGCAGATTGTGAATGGTGTTGAGTTGCGCGCCCAAAATCTCGCCCACTTTGTGCAAGTGATACAAATAGGCGCGGCTAAAATGTGTGCAGGCGTAGCAAGTGCAGCTTTCGTCCAGTGGGCGTTTGTCGTGGCGATGCTTGGCGTTTTTGATTTTGATGTCGCCAAAGCGGGTAAACAGCCAGCCATTGCGGGCGTTGCGCGTGGGCATCACGCAGTCAAACATATCCACGCCATGCGCCACGCCGTAAACCAAATCTTCGGGTGTGCCCACGCCCATTAAATAATGCGGCTTATTTTCAGGCAGCATCGGTGCAAGCGCGCGCAACATACGATACATTTCGGGTTTGGGCTCGCCCACGCTCAATCCGCCAATGGCAATGCCTTTGAAGCCAATGTCTTCCAGCCCGCGCAGCGATTCTTCGCGCAAATCTTCATACATCGCGCCTTGAATAATGCCAAACAGCGCGTTGGGATTGCGTAAATCTTCAAACGCGCGTTTGCTGCGCTCCGCCCAGCGCAGGCTCATTTGCAGCGATTTTTGCGCGACAGCATGGCTGGCGTTGCCTTCGGTGCATTCGTCTAATTGCATCACGATGTCGGAATTGAGCACGGTTTGGATTTGCATGGAAATTTCGGGCGATAGGAATAATTTGTCGCCGTTAATCGGGCTTTTGAAGGTACAGCCTTCTTCGGTGAGCTTGCGCATATCGGATAGGCTGAACACTTGAAAGCCGCCCGAGTCGGTCAAAATGGGCTTGTTCCAGCCGATAAAATCGTGCAGCCCGCCAAATTGTTCTATCACTTCCAAACCAGGGCGCAGCCATAGGTGGTAAGTGTTGCCCAAGATGATTTGCGCGTTGATGTCGTGCAGATTTTGCGGGGTCATGGCTTTCACCGAGCCATAAGTGCCCACAGGCATAAACACGGGGGTTTCTATTTTGCCGTGGTTGAGTTCAACCGTGGCACGGCGGGCGTAGCCGTCTTTTTTGTGGAGCGTGAAGTTGAGCATAGGTGTTTTCCTTAAAATTAAGGCGCGATTATACCGTTTTTTGTGATTGTATTATTTTTCAATAATAATCATATAGTTAAAAATTTTTTGCGATCGAGCTGTCAGATTTTGGCGACTGATGCGTCTAATGGGGGGAATGATGCAAAGCAATGGTGCAATGCGCGTTCTTAAATTTTTTAAGGAATTTGATTATGAAAAAAGCAATCGTGTGTGCAGTATTGAGCTTGGGTTTGTTGTCTGCTGGGGCGCAAGCGCATGATATGGATATGAAATCAGACATGGGCATGGAACAACCTATGATGAATGACAACAAAATGGAACAACCCATGATGCACAAATCTTCCAGCAAAAAAACTATGATGAAAAAACGCGCTATGCATGGCAAAGGCAAACAATCTATGCGTAAAGGTGGTATGCACAAGCATATGTAATTTTGCAGGGTTACGTCCATTTAAAAAACGCAAGACGGCGATGCGTGGCAATGCCGTAGGTTTATATTAAATGGCTAATCTTTGTTTTCAGGCTGCCTTGGGGCGATAATCGCTCTAATGCAGCCTGAAATCTTATAAAATGCCCATTTTTTTTCCCTGCGGGATTTTATGTTTTTCTCCGAATTAGACGCGGCACAGTTTGCCCGCATTCGCCGCGATTTACTGCGTTTTGCTCAAATCAATTTGCCCGATCAGCCTGATACGGCGGAAGATTTGGTGCAAGAAGCGATTTTGGCTGCTTATCAGACGGAAAATGCGTTTCGTGGCGAAGCACAAATGGGCACATGGCTAATTGGCATTTTAAAGCACAAGCTCACGGATTATTTCCGCCGCCAAGCGGTGCGCCGTGCGGTGATGATGTCGCCACAAGAGCAAGCGATGGACGATGCGTTTGAAGATTGTTTTTTGCCAGATGGGCATTGGTCGGCAACGGCTGCGCCTGAATGGTGGAGCAGCCCCGAAGGCAGCCTGAATGCGAAAGAGTTTTACCAAACCTTGCAAATTTGCTTGTATGAGCTGCCTGAAAACACGGCGCGGGTGTTTATGATGGCGGAAATTTTGGGCTTGGCGCGCGATGAAATCACGCAGCAATGCGGCATTTCGGTGGCTAATTTCCACACCATGATGCACCGCGCCCGCGAAGGGTTGCGCCAATGTTTGCAAATCAAGTGGTTTAACGGGAGCGAGCAATGAAACGATGCCGAAAAGCAACTTATCTTTTATCCAAGCGATTAGACGGCATGCCATTGGAGAGCCATGAAGTTTTGTTTTTGCAAACGCATTTGCTGTTCTGTCGCCGTTGTCGCCGATATAAGCAGCAGCTGGATATGATTGATATGGCGGTGAAAGAGCTGTTTTGATGGATTTCAAGCTGCCTTATTCATGGCATTAGGTAAATTAAATATAGCGACTACTTGATAGCCTTATTTTCACGCCAAATCGCGCTTTAAGGCAGCCTGAAAAGCCTGTTTGCCTTGTTTATCAAGCCCATAATCTCTATAATTTCGCGTTTTTCGGGCACGTTTAGGGCGTGTTGGCATTCAACTTTATGAAGCGGATTTTGCGTCAGAAAATGGCAGATACAAGGCGAAAATGCGAGCCTATGCCATTCATAGGCGAGTATTTTTAACGCAGCAGATGCCGTTTTATGGCGCAAAAGCTGCCAAAATGTTGAGTGCCAATACGCCCTAATTAGGCAGCCTGAAAACGTTATATACCCACTCGGAGCAACCATGTCTCAAATCAACATCACCCTACCCGACGGCTCAGTCCGCCATTATGAAGCCCCCACCACCATCGCCCAAATCGCCGCTGACATCGGCGCAGGGCTGGCAAAAGCCACCGTAGCAGGCAAAGTAAACGGCATTTTGCGCGATGCCAGCGACCCGATTAACGAAGATGCCCGCGTGCAAATCATCACGCCCAAAGACCAAGAAGGCGTGGAAATCATCCGCCACTCCTGTGCCCACTTGGTTGGGCACGCGGTGAAACAACTGTTTCCCAACGTAAAAATGGTGATTGGCCCTGTGATTGAAGATGGTTTTTACTACGACATTTTCAGCGAAAAACCGTTCACGCCCGAAGACATCGCCGCCATTGAAACGCGCATGAAAGAGCTGATTAACCAAGACTACGATGTCATCAAAAAAATGACCCCGCGCGCCGAAGTGGTTGAAATCTTTAAACAACGCGGCGAAGACTACAAACTGCGTTTAATTGACGACATGGCGGACGACATCACCGCGATGGGTATGTATTACCACCAAGAATATGTGGATATGTGCCGTGGGCCGCACGTTCCCAATACCCGTTTTCTCAAAAATTTCAAGCTCACCAAAGTGTCGGGCGCATACTGGCGCGGCGACAGTAACAACGAGCAACTGCAACGCATCTACGGCACGGCATGGGCAAGCAAAGACGAGCTCAAAGCCTACATCACGCGTATTGAAGAAGCCGAAAAACGCGACCACCGCAAGCTGGGCAAACAGCTAGACCTGTTCCATCTGCAAGACGAAGCCCCTGGGATGGTGTTCTGGCATCCGCGCGGCTGGACGCTGTGGCAGGTAATTGAGCAGCATATGCGCCGCGAACTTTCCGCCGCAGGCTACCAAGAAGTCAAAACCCCGCAAATTCTAGACAAAACATTTTGGGAAAAATCAGGGCATTGGGCGAACTACAAAGACAATATGTTCACCACCCAATCCGAAAAACGCGAATACGCCGTCAAACCGATGAACTGCCCCGGCCATGTGCAGATTTTCAATCACGGCTTGCGCTCGTATAACGACCTGCCGATGCGCTTGGCAGAGTTTGGCTCATGCCACCGCAACGAGCCCAGCGGCGCATTGCACGGTCTGATGCGCGTGCGCGGCTTTGTGCAAGACGATGCCCACATTTTCTGCACCGAAGACCAAATCGCCGAAGAAACCCGCGCGTTTAACCAGTTAGTAATGAAAATCTACCGCCAATTCGGCTTTCACGATGTCAGCATCAAACTCTCCCTGCGCCCCGAAAAACGCGCAGGCAGCGATGAAATTTGGGACAAAGCCGAACAAGGTCTGCGCGATGCGCTTACCGCCTGCGGCGTAACATGGCAGGAGCTGGAAGGCGAAGGCGCGTTTTACGGCCCCAAAGTGGAATACCACATCAAAGACGCGCTGGGACGCTCATGGCAATGCGGCACCATCCAGCTTGATTTCGTGCTGCCCGAGCGGCTGGATGCCGAATACGTTACCCGCGACAACAACCGCGCCCGCCCTGTGATGCTGCACCGCGCCATACTAGGCTCGCTGGAACGCTTTATCGGTATCCTGATTGAACAACACGCAGGCTCGTTCCCGCTGTGGCTCGCCCCTGTGCAAATGGTGGTGATGAACATCACCGAAAAACAAGCCGACTACTGCCGTGAAGTGGTTGCCAAACTGCAAGCCGCAGGTTTCCGCGCCGAATTGGATTTGCGCAATGAAAAAATCGGCTACAAAATCCGCGACAACAGCTCGCAACGCTATCCCTACCAAATCGTGATTGGCGATAAGGAAATGGAAAACGGACAAGTTGCCGTGCGCAAAAAAGCCGAAGATTTAGGCAGCATGAGCGTGGCGGCGTTTGTCGAGCTGCTGCAAAAAGAATTGGCGCCGGCAGCGTAAAACGGCATCAAGGCAGCCTGAAAGGGTTTTCAGGCTGCCTGTAAACAAATTTAGGGAGAAAGTGATGGATTTATCTAAAATAAATCGTGAAGATTTACAAAAGGCAATTATTTTAGGCTACGACAGACTCATTGAAAATGATTGTGGGTTTATTACTAAAAATGGTGTTAAGTATATTTTAGTTAATAAATATGGTCATAAATGGATTTTCTATTTGGATAGATTAACAGTATCTTTGGCAAAAAAATATGGATGGCAAAAAGGGAAACCTTTTACCAGTCTTATTGATAATAAATATGCAGCCTATGATAAATGGCTTGCAGAACAATTAACGGTTGAACAAATTCAATATCTGGTCGAGCAAAGAAAATTCCTTTTGGAAAATATGGAGAATGAAGATTTAAACGATGAAAGTGAAGAAACCTACATTCGCAGGCAGAATTCATACTTTATTTATGATTTATGCACATTAATGGAATGCACAGACAAAGAAAGCTATGATGAGTTAATGAAATTGGCTCAAGCTAAATATGAAAATTCCACCATAACCATAAGTAGTGAGCAACAAACTTCCAATAACAATGATGGTTATGAAATTGGTGATGATAGTGCTTTGTTGGAATTGCTTTCTGTCAATGATAATGACATACAAAATATTGATTGAAAAATATTTCAGATTACCTTTGGATAACATTTGGTACGGTATGCTGTGGTAGTGCATCATTTAAACCGCACAATTCACCTTTTCAGGCAGCCTGAAAACCAGTAAAATTGTGAAAATTCTTAAAGCGCGTTTATTTCACAAACGCCAATCCGACTAACCTTTTATAGGAGCATTCATCATCGCACAGCAAGAACGCGAAGCACGAATCAACGGCGAAATCACCGCCAAAGAAGTGCGCTTAATTAGTGGTGAAGGTGAGCAACTCGGCGTTGTGAGCCTAAAAGAAGCCATGTCTATGGCAGAAGAGCAAGACGTTGATTTGGTGGAAATTTCTCCCACCGCCAAACCGCCTGTTTGCAAACTGATGGACTTTGGCAAATACAAATACGAGCAATCCAAAAAACGCGACGAAGCCAAGAAAAAACAAAAGCAAGTCCAAATTAAAGAAATCAAATTCCGCCCTGGCACAGACGATGGCGACTACAACATCAAAATGCGAAAAGTGCGCGAATTTTTGGCAGACGGCGACAAAGTCAAAATTACCTTGCGTTTTCGTGGGCGTGAAATGGCGCATCAGCAAATCGGTGCGCAGCTTTTGGAGCGCGTAAAAGCCGATGTGGCAGAAGAAGCGCAAATTGAATCCTTCCCCAAGCTGGAAGGCCGCCAAATGGTGATGATGCTTGCACCCAAGAAAAAATAACCGTATAATCTCGCGTTTTCCTGATACACGCCGCGTCAGGAAAATGTTTTTTCTAGCGGCATAAAACCGTGGTTTCGGGTTTTAAGCATTGCTGTATGGCAAACGCCCGATGCCTTATCTTAAAAATGAATGGAGTTTTCCCATGCCTAAAATGAAAACCAAGTCTAGCGCGAAAAAACGCTTTAAAGTACTGGGTAACGGTGGCGTAAAACGCGGTCATGCGTTCAAAAGTCATATTTTGACCAAAAAAACCACCAAAACTAAACGCCAATTGCGCGGCACCGCTATGGTGAATGAACGCGATATGGCTTCCATTGCTAAAATGTTACCCTACGCTTAAAGGAGTTAAACTATGCCACGCGTAAAACGCGGTGTTACCGCTCGTGCTCGTCATAAAAAAGTGATTGCGTTAGCCAAAGGCTACCGTGGTCGTCGCAAAAATGTCTATCGCATCGCCAAACAGGCGGTGATGAAAGCAGGTCAATACGCATACCGCGACCGTCGCCAACGCAAACGCCAATTCCGCCAATTGTGGATTGCGCGTATCAATGCAGGCGCACGCTTGAATGGTTTGTCTTACAGCAAATTCATGAACGGTTTGAAACGCGCTGCGATTGAGCTGGACCGTAAAGTATTGGCGGATTTGGCTGTATTTGATAAAGCCGCCTTTGCTCAATTGGTTGAAAAAGCAAAAGCTGCTTTGGCTTAATTTTAATGAAAAAACAAGGAAATCTGTTTGGCAGGTTTCCTTGTTTTGTTTTCAGGCTATCTTTTATGAAGCTGACTACGCCACCGCTTGCGCCTAAGGTTATCCAAGCCTTAGCCCAGTTGAACGTGCATACTGTGCAGGATGTGCAGGCGATGAATCCTTGTCGTACTTTTTTGTTGTTAAAGCAAGTGGGGTTGGGCGTAACGCAAAGCGTGTTTTGGCAACTGGTGGCGTTAGGCAGCCTGAAAACGGTGCAGCAGCTTTCGCCGCAAGAACGCGAATATTGGACGCAACAGCTGCGGGAAACTCCGCCCGTTGCGCTGTTTCCGCCGCAAGATGAAATGGCACAATGGATGCGCGCCGCGCTTTTTCAGGCTGCCGAAGCGGCGAAACTGGGCGAAGTGCCCGTGGGCGCGGTGGTGGTGCATCACGGCAAAATCATTGCAACGGCGTATAATCGTTGCGTGATGGATTGCAATATCAGCCATCATGCGGAAATTCAGGCGTTGGCGGCGGCGGGGCAGGCGTTGGGTAATTATCGCTTGCATGAATGCGATGTGTATGTGTCGTTGGAGCCGTGTGCGATGTGTGCGAGTGCGATGATTCAAGCGCGGGTGGCGCGGGTGATTTTTGCGGCGCATGAACCGAAAACGGGGGCGGCGGGCAGCGTGCTTAATTTGTTTGAAAACAGGCAGTTGAATCAGCATACGGCGATATTGGGCGGGGTGTTAGCCGATGAGGCGCGGCAGCAGTTGCAAGCGTTTTTCAGGCTGCGGCGTTAAGGCGGCCTGAAAAGGGATATTTGATAAAAATTCTGCTTTTTACGCGGTTTAACGATTTAAAAATTCAATCTATATGCCGATTAGCGTATAATCCGAGTAAATCAGTATGATTTTAAGAAAAGGAAAAATATTGAGATGAACAACGCTTTTGCATTATCTATTCCAAGCGGGCATGGCAGCTTGGAGCAATATATTCACACGGTAAACAGCATTCCGATGCTGACATTAGAAGAGGAAACTTCGCTGGCGCAACGCCAATTGCGCGGCGATTTGGAAGCGGCAAAACAGCTTATTTTGTCGCATTTGCGCGTAGTGGTATCCATTGCGCGTGGCTATGATGGCTATGGTTTGAATCAGGCGGATTTGATTCAAGAGGGCAATGTGGGCTTGATGAAGGCGGTGAAACGCTTTGAGCCAACGCATGGTGCGCGTTTGTTTTCGTTTGCGGTGCATTGGATTAAGGCGGAAATTCACGAATTTATTTTGCGCAACTGGCGTTTGGTGCGCATTGCCACCACCAAGCCGCAACGCAAATTGTTTTTTAATTTACGCAGCATGCGCAAAAGTTTGAGCGCGTTAAGCCCGAAAGAAGCGCAGGATATTGCGGACGATTTGGGCGTGAAACTCTCTGATGTGATGGAGATGGAGCAGCGCATGACGGGCAACGATGTGGCTTTATTGGCGGACAACAGTGATGATGACGATAACCATTTTGCGCCGATTGATTGGTTGAGCGATGGCAACAGCGAGCCGAGCCAGCAGCTGGCGAAAAAGGCGCATTATGCGTTGCAAACGGAAGGGCTGCAAAACGCGCTGGCGCAGTTGGATGAGCGCAGTCGTCGCATTGTGGAAACGCGCTGGCTGCAAGATGATGGCGGCTTGACGCTGCATGAGCTGGCGGCGGAATTTGGTGTTTCTGCGGAGCGGATTCGTCAGATTGAAGCGAAAGCGATGCAAAAATTGCGTGCGCTGCTGGCAGAGAATGCAGATGATGTGATTGAAGAGTGATTGTTGAGCAGAATAGAGAAAACCGATGATGGAGAAAATCATCGGTTTTTGTTTTGGGTGTGTGGAATATTTTTCAGGCTGCCTAATGTGTTAGGGCAGCCTGAAAACAGAATAGGGCGGTTTGTCAACGTTCTCGCGGGGTAAATCCGCATATTGGCAACAAGCCGCCGCTGCTCCATTTTGGTTTTTCAGGCTGCCTAATGCGGATGCGATTAGGCAGCCTGAAAACGCGTTACGCGCCTAAATCAATATTCAGCCGTTCTAGGCGATAGCGCATGGAGCGGAAGCTGATGCCGAGTGTTTTGGCGGCTTGGGTGCGGTTGCCTTGGGTAAGACGCAGGGCGTATTCCAAAATTTGGCGTTCAATGTCGTCCAGATAGTCTTGGATTTGGGTGGTGCCCATTTGGAAGTTGGGCAAGCCGCTGATGACTTGGTGTTGGCTGGTGCCTTCTAGCTCTACCGCTCCGCTGCCGCCGCCGAGTGGGTCGGTGGTGATTTGCAAGTCGTCCACGTCTATGGTGTGGTTGCTGGCAAGGGCAACGGCGCGTTCTAGGATGTTTTCCAGCTCGCGGAAGTTCCCTGGGTAGTTGTAGCGCAGCAGGGCTTCGCGGGCGGCGGGGGTCATGTTGATGTCGCCGCTTTGGTGTTTGCGCAGCAAGTGGGCAATCAGGTTGGCAAGGTCTTCGTGCATTTCGCGCAGGGCGGGCATGTGCAGGGTTACTACGTTCAGGCGGTAGAACAAGTCTTGGCGGAATGCGCCGCTTTCCACCAGCGCGGGGAGATTTTTGTGGGTAGCGGAGATGATGCGCACGTCTACTTTGGCTTCTTGCGCGTCGCCAATGCGGCGCACGGCTTTTTCTTGGATGGCGCGCAGCAGTTTCACTTGCATGGCAAGTGGCAGGTCGGCGACTTCGTCAAGGAACAGTGTGCCGCCGTGGGCGTGTTGGAAGAAGCCAAGGCGGTCTTGGTCTGCGCCTGTGAAGCTACCTTTTTTGTAGCCAAAAAATTCGCTTTCCATCAGGTTTTCGGGGATGGCACCGCAGTTTACGGCGATAAAGGGCGCGTCTTTGCGCGGCGAGAGTTCGTGGATGCTGCGGGCGGCTTGCTCTTTACCCGAACCGCTTTCGCCCGAGATGTAAACGGGCACGTTAGCAGGGGCGAGCTTGCGGATTAAGCCGCGCACGGTTTCAATTTGCGGCGATGAACCGAGCAGGCGCGGCAGGTCGGCTTCCATTTTGAGCTTGCTGTCGTTTACAGGAACGGCGGGCTTGCTGGCGGTGGCTTTGGGGCTGCGCTGGATTTCGCTGGGTTTGTGGTTTTCAGGCTGCCTAATCGGTGCGTGCTGTTTGGCGGCGGGCGTAACAGCGGTGGTTGTGGCAGCCTGAAAATCGTCTTTGGCATCGGTGTTGATGATGGCGGGCTGGCGTTTGGGCGCGGCGGCTTGCGTTTCGGTTGTGGCAGTTTGGGCAGCGGCGGGCGGTGCATTGTTGTCTTCTTGTACTTTGATGGCGGACTTAACCAGCGTGCGTAGTTGCGCCAGCGTGATGGGTTTTTGCAGATAATCAAACGCACCTTCTTTTAACGCTTGCACGGCTTGGTCGGCACTGCCAAAGGCGGTAATCACGGCAACGGGCACATCCAAACGCTGCTGGGTGATGTGTTGCACCACTTCCAAGCCCGAGCCATCGGGCATACGCATATCGGTGAGCACAAGAGAGTATTTGTTGCTATCCAGCTTGGCGAGCGCGGCGCGTACGCCTTCGGCGATATCCACGCGCAGGCCCATTTTCATCAGGGTCATTTCCATTAAATCGCGGATGTCGGCTTCATCATCAACAACTAATACGGGGCGGTTTAGGTTGGCGGTACTCATTTGGGGGCTCTCGGTAGGATGAGTTCAAAGGATTTGGCGTGGGGCACATAGCATAGGTCGCCGTTGTTGGCGTGGGCAAGCTCGCGGGCAACGTATAGCCCTAAGCCTGTGCCTTCGGCTTCGGAAGTGTTAAACGGTTCAAATAGATGCTCGCGGATGGTTTCGGATACGCCCGGCCCATCGTCCCACACGCGCAGACTGATGTTGTTTTTGCCAAACACACGCAGGCTTACCACGATACTGCCTTTTTGCTTGCGGCAATGTCGCCATGCGTTGTTACACAGATTCCACATAATTTGCTGCAAATGGGCAGCATCAAACAGGGCAATAAAGCTAGAACCTGTTGGCACATCAAGGCGCAGGCAGTTTTTGGCATCGGGGTTGGTAAGATAAAACTCTTGGATAAAGTTGAGCCAGAATTGGGTGAGATGGATGCCTTTGGTTTCAATGCGGTCGCTGCGGTTGAGCGAAGTGATGTCTTCCAGCATTTTGTCGATGCGGGTAATGTTTTTTTCTATGATGTCGCTGAGTTTGCGATACATGGGGTTGCTATCTTCTTCGGCGGTTTCTTGGATTAAGCCGCTGGCTTGGCGCATGGCAGATAGCGGATTGCGGATTTCGTGCGCCAGATTGGCAGTGAGCAAGCCCAAGGCGGTGAGTTTAAGGGTTTGCGCTTCGGCTTGGCGTTCGCGCTCGGCGCGTGCAAACAGCATCAGCAGCTCGGTGTCTTCTTGGATAACAGGCACGGCGCGAACATACATCAGCGTGGAATTGATGGGCGATAGGTTGGAAAACGATTCTTCGGGTTTCAGTCGCCATGTTTTGACCAGCCCGCTTAAAAAGGGGGCGATTTCGTTGCTTTCTAGCTCGGAAAAATATTGCTTGGCTTGGCGGTTGTGCGTCCAAACCAAGCAATCTTGGTCCACCACGATAATGGCTTCTTGAATGCGGTTGAGCACGATTTTGTTTAACGCGCTTAATCGCTCAAAAGCGGTGCGGTGGTTGCGGATGGAATCATCGGCGGTTACCAAATAGCGGGCGGAAAGCGAAGTGAGCAGGGGAACGATGTAGCAGGCTGCCATCAGCAGGATTTGCCCCATCAGCAGCGAGAAGTTGCTGCGGATGATGTCTATGCTAAATGGATAGAATTTCCACAGGATGTCGCCTGTAATCAGCAGGGCGGCGTAGCTGCCGTAGAGCAGGGGGTAGCGACCATAGCTGAGCACGCAAGCGGTGGCGAGAAAAGGCAGGGCAAGGATGCCAAAGCCTGATGATACGCCGCCTGCAAGCGCGGTCAGGATGCCCATCATGGTGATGTCAAACACCGCGCTGGCGTTGGGCAGGGCGCGGGTTTTTTGTTGCAGCTGCCATTTGGGGTTGGCTAGGCTGAACATGATGACTGCGCCGTACACCGCGCACCAAATTTGTAGCCAGCCTTCGTTGTTTACCAAAGGCGCGTAGGTGGCAATGGTGGCTGAGCCGCGAATGTTGTGGATGATGGCAAGGAAGATGAGCAAGGAGCAGAAGATGGAAATCCTTGCGATGTTTATCATGTTGATAACGCGCTTGCTTTGCTCGTCCCAGTCGTCGAGAATGCCGATGTCTTTGTCTTTGTCTTTGAGTGCTGCTGCCATATTGGGGCTTTCGGATGGGGTGCTGTTGGGTTGAAGGGCGTTTCAGGCTGCCTTTGGGGTGGTTGGTATTTTAGCTACGCTGAACTTCGTTTCAGGCTGCCTTTGATGGTGGGATGGAATGCACAGCCAAGCGGGGCGCGGTGTACAAGGTTTTCAGGCTGCCTAATGTGTTGTTAGCATTTTCAGGCTGCCTAACACGCTTCAATCATTTTCAGGCTGCCTGAAATATCCAACAGCTTGCCTTTGCCTGCGCGTTTGCCTGTTATATCGGCGATGCGCAGCGTTTCTTGGTTATCTGCGCCGCGCTTGCCGATGATGTGCAGCGTGTAGTGTTCGCTGGTGAGCGCGCTGGCAAGGGCAAGCGTGTCGCCGTCTGATAGCTTGATGAGTTGCAAGCCGCGCCCTTTTGCCATGATTTTCATTTCGCTGATGGCAAAGGCGAGCAGGCGTTTGTTGGCACTGGCTAGCACAATGCGGCTTTCGGGCGCAATCAGCCAATCGTGCGCGATGCGAACGGGTGGCAATGCGGTTTCGCGCTCATCCAAAGTGAGCACGGCTTTGCCTGCTTTTTGCCGCGTGAACAAGTCTTCCAGCTTGGCGATAAAGCCATAGCCGTGGCAGCCTGAAAGCAGATAATAATCATCCGCCGCGCCCGCCAACAGCGCGACCACGCTGGCTTGGCTGGGCAATTCAATCAGCGAGCCAATCGGCACGCCATCGCCGCGCCCTTTGGGGATTTCGGCGGCATCCAGCGTGTAGCTGCGCCCATGCGAATCCCACACCACCACAGGCTGCACGGTGCGCGTTTCCAGCACTTGCTGCAAGGCATCGCCTTCTTTAAACGCAATCTGCGCCGCATCCACGCCATGCCCTGCGCGGGCGCGTAGCCAGCCTTGTTGCGACAGGATTAGGGTTATCGGTTCATCGGCGGTGGTTTGCGTGAGCGTGGCGCGTTCGGCGGCTTCCACCAGCGTGCGCCGTGCATCGCCAAACTGCTTGGCATCGGCTTGGATTTCTTTGATGATGAGCTTGCGCTTTTCGTTTTCATCGCCCAACAGCGTTTTCAGGCTGCCTGCTTCTTCGCGCAACTCGTTGAGTTCGCGTTCAATTTTGATGCCTTCTAATCTTGCTAACTGGCGCAGGCGGATTTCTAAAATATCTTCAGCTTGGATTTCGGTGAGCTGAAACGCTGCCATCAATTCGGGCTTGGGCTCGTCTGCTTCGCGGATAACACGGATAACGTGGTCAATGTGCAAAAACGCAATCATGCGCCCGTCTAAAATATGGATGCGCTTTTCCACAGCATCCAAGCGGTGTTGCAAGCGGCGCGTTACCGTGGCGGTGCGATAATCCAGCCATTCTTGCAAAATGGTTTTCAGGTTTTTTTGCGCGGGGCGATTGTCCAGCCCCATCATCACAAGGTTTACGGAAACATTGCCTTCCATGCTGGTTTGCGCCATCAGCGTGTTGATAAACGTTTCAGGCTGCATTCGGCTGGATTTTGGCTCAAATACAAGGCGCACGGGGTGTTCGCCATCGCTTTCATCGCGCACTTTTTCCAGTAAATCCAGCATCAGCTTTTTGGTGTTGAGCTGGTCTTGGTTAAGCTGTTTTTTGCCCGCTTTGGGCTTGGGATTGGTTTGCTCTTCAATTTCTGCCAAGATTTTGGCGGCGGAAGTGTTGGGCGGCAATTCGCTTACAACCACGCGCCATTGCCCACGCGCCAGCTTTTCCACGTCATAACGCGCGCGCACGCGGATGCTGCCTTTGCCTGTTTCGTAAATTTGCGCGATGTCTTTGGCGGGGGTGATGATGTGTGCGCCGCCTGCAAAATCGGGCGCGGGGATGTGGTGCTGCAAATCGGCGGTGGTGAGCGCGGGATTTTTCAGCAACGCCACCGCCGCTTGCGCCACTTCGTTGAGATTATGCGATGGAATTTCGGTTGCCATGCCCACGGCGATGCCGCTTGCGCCGTTGAGCAGCACCATCGGCAGCCGCGCGGGCAGCGATTCGGGCTCTGAAAATGCGCCGTCATAATTGGGGATAAAGTCCACCGTGCCTTGGTTGATTTCGCTCAATAGCAGCTCGGCAAGCGGGGTTAAACGCGCTTCGGTGTAGCGCATCGCCGCCGCGCCATCGCCATCGCGCGAGCCAAAGTTGCCGATGCCGTCAATCAGCGGATAGCGCAGGGTGAAATCTTGCGCCATGCGTACCATCGCTTCGTAGGCGGAGCTGTCGCCGTGCGGGTGGTATTTGCCCAAAATTTCGCCGACCACGCGGGCGGATTTAACAGGCTTTGCGCCGTGGATTAAGCCCATGTCTTTCATGGCGAACAAGATGCGCCGCTGCACGGGTTTTTGCCCATCTTGCACGGCGGGCAGGGCGCGCCCTTTGACCACGCTCATGGCGTATTCTAGGTAGGCGCGTTCGGCGTATTGGGCGAGATTAAGCGTGTTTTCGGCGGCGTTGAACATGGGTTTAATGGCGTTAAAAAGTAGCGTATTTTAAACGAAATAGGGGCAGCCTGAAAACTGCGGGGGCGGGGTTAGGCTGCGTTTTGGGTTTTCAGGCTGCCGAAAGGTTGCAATCTTTGCCATCTTTGCAACCAGTGGAGCGTCGGCGGCTCGCCGACATCTTGCCAACCAATAAGAACCTGTATTCACTATTTCCATAGGCATCTTTTATGCCCTAAAAACGTGGCTACTGCGTTAAAAATGCTCGCAAGGTGTCCAACCTTACTGCGCTTTTTGCCTTGTATCCGCGCTTTTATTTCATAAAATCTGCCTATGGAAATAGTGAATACAGGTTCTAAAGTTGAATTAACCATTTGGCGACGAGCCGCCGACGCTCCATTTTAGGTTTTAGGCTGTTGTTGGGGGTTTTGCAAAGGTTTCAGGCTGCCTTTGGCAAATAAACATCAAACCGTGTGGATTTGCCTGCATACTGATATGCGGGTTTTTCGCCGCACAAAAATTCGCCCAAGCGCGGGCGTTTGACTACGATGCGTTTTTGGGTAACGGCGCGGGCAGCCTGAAACAGGGCGGCATCGTTGGCGTTTTGGCTTCGCCGAAACTCGCTGCGCTCGTTTTCAGGCTGCTCCATCAGTGCGTGAAAATACGCCATTTCTTTTTTAACGGCGGCGGATTTTGGCCGCTCGGGATACATCGGGTCAAGGTAAACCACATCGGGGCAACCGATTTGCGCGGCAAGCGTGGGCATCAGCGCGGCGGCGTTGCCCTGATGCAGCGTGATGCGTGCGGCGATGGCGGCGATTTCGGGCGACTGCGCGGCGCGGTGCAAGCCGTCTTGCAGCAGCGCGAACACGGCGGGATGCTGTTCAAACGTGTGCACGGCAAGGTTTAGGCTTGCCAACACGAAGCTGTCGCGCCCCAAGCCGCCTGTTGCATCCCACACCACAGGGCGGGCGGTGTGTTGCACGGCTTTGGCAATCAGCTCGCCGCCGCCTTGGGTGCGCCGATGCTGCGCCGCGCCGCTGGCAAAATCCACTTGCACCACGCCTTTTTCGCCTTGTTGGCACAGGCACAAGCCGTGCGCGTCGTAGCGCAAGTAAACCGCCGTTTCAGGCTGCCTGATGGCGGTGGCGTGGGCAAGGTGGGCGGGCAGGGGGATGGTGGTAACGATGGGTAAGGTCATAATCAATCAGGGGGAGGATGTGGGTTGGGTTTCAGGCTGCCTATTATATTTTGGCGCAACGGCGCGGATGATGGCATCGCGGCAAGATGGGATTTTACACGCAAGCTGCGTTTACCAGCGGGCGAAATGAGTTTCAGGCTGCCGATTGTGCTACAAAGGCTTGCCATGCAGCAGGCTGGTACAACCATCATAAAATCAAACCGCAATCTCTTTTCAGGCTGCCTACTCTTGTATAATAGGCAGCCTGAAAACCATTCCCGCACACCATCATGCCCACGCTTCCTGCCTATCTTGCCAACATCCGCATCGTCCTATCGCGCACCAGCCACCCCGCCAATATCGGCGCAGCCGCCCGCGCCATGAAAACCATGGGATTAACCCAGCTCACCCTTGTTGCCCCCAACATCATGGCAACGCCGATGACCCCCGAGCCGCCCGAGTTTATCGCCGAACACGCCGCCGCTTTCAGGCTGCCCGAAGAGAGCTTTGTGCTGTCATCAGGCGCAAGAGACGTGCTGGAACGCGCCCAAATCGTTGCCACGCTGCCCGAAGCATTGGCAGGCACAACGTTAAGCTGCGCCTTAACCAGCCGCCGCCGCGAGCTGACCACCCCTCTGCAAACCCCGCGCCAACTCGCGCCCAGCCTGCTCGCCGCCGCCCAAGCAGGGCAATGCATCGCGCTGGTGTTTGGCAACGAAACCTACGGGCTGAGCATAGACGAAGTGCAACAATGCAACCGCCTGATGACCATTGCGGGCAACCCCGATTATTTCTCGCTCAACCTTGCCCAAGCCGTGCAAGTGGTGTGCTACGAGCTGTTTAGCCATGTCAACATGGACATGAGCCACCTTATCCCCGAGCGCAATTTGGCAACCGCCGAGCAAGTGGCGGGCATGGTGCAGCATTTGGAAGACACCATGACGCAGTTAGATTTTTTCCGCCGCCGCAACCAAGAGCGCATGGTGCGTCGCCTGCATTCGCTGTTTAACCGCGCCGACACCACCACCGAAGACATTGACATCCTGCGCGGATTCTTCAACATGGTGCAGCAGAAGCTGCCGAAAGAATAGCTAGCTGTGCAACGCCGCTACGCTTTTCAGGCTGCCTAATGCGTTAAGGCAGCCTGAAAATCGTATTTCTGCTTCGCCAAACATCGTTTCAGGCTGCCTTTGACGCATCGCACACGATAAAGGCAGCCTGAAAACCCCCATTTCTATTTACCAACCCCGTTACCCAAGAAAGCCCAGCCATGAACCTAGAAGAATTTTTAGCCAACGAAAAAACCGCCGCCGAAGGTTATCGCTGCGGCTTTATCGCCATTGTTGGGCGACCCAACGTGGGCAAATCCACGCTGATGAACCACCTAATCGGGCAAAAAATCAGCATCACCAGCAAAAAAGCGCAAACCACGCGTCACAAAGTAACAGGCATCTACACCGATGACACCGCGCAATTTGTGTTCGTGGACACCCCAGGGTTCCAAACCCACCACCGCAACGCCTTGAACGACCGATTAAATTTAAACGTAACCGAAGCCGTCAGCGGCGTGGATGTGATTGTGTTTGTGGTGGAAGCGTTGCGCTTTTCCGATGCCGACCGCATTGTGCTGCAACAGTTGCCCCAAAACACGCCCGTGGTGCTGGTGGTCAATAAAATTGACAAAGACAAAGCCAAAGATGCCGCCACGCTGGATGCGTTTATCGCCGAAGTGCGCCAAGCGTTTGATTTTGCCGATTGCGAAGTGGTGAGCGCGAAGCATGGGCTGCGCATCGCCAACCTGCTGGCGAAGCTGAAAAGCTATCTGCCCGAAAGCGTGCCGATGTATCCCGATGACATGATTACCGATAAATCCAGCCGCTTTTTGGCGGCGGAAATCGTGCGCGAAAAGCTGTTCCGCTATCTGGGCGAAGAATTGCCCTACGCGATGAACGTGGAAGTGGAAAAGTTTGACGAGAGCGCGGGCATCCAGCATATCTACATCGCCGTGCTGGTGGACAAGGAAAACCAAAAGCCGATTGTGATTGGCAAGGGTGGCGAAAAGCTGAAAAAAATCTCCACCGAAGCGCGGCTGGATATGGAAAAGCTGTTTGATTGCAAGGTGTATTTGAAGGTGTGGGTGAAAGTGAAATCGGGCTGGGCGGATGATGTGCGGTTTTTGCGGGAGTTGGGGTTGTGAGAGAGCCTAGATTAGGGTTGGTTTTATTGACTTTTTTGGTAATGCTATCCATGGCATTGGTGGCATTTTTATTGGCGCGAATGCCGCAAAAAATCAGTGAAAAATTTGATTCCACCCACCGTGATTCACCATTGGATGGTTTGCGCGGCGTGTTGGCAACTTTTGTGTTCGCTCATCATTTTTATTTGATGCATCGTTGGAGTTTGCAAGGAGAGTGGGCTGTTGCTGATAACTTTGGCTTGCATTGGATGTATTTTGCGCAGAATCTTGGCGCGATTCCCGTTAGCCTGTTTTTTATGATTACAGGCTTTCTTTTTCTTAATAAACTCAAACAAAAAGAAATCAATTGGAAAAACTTATACATCGCGCGCATTCGGCGGATTATGCCGTTGTATCTGCTGTCGCTACTGTTTGTGGTGTATGCCAGCTTTAAAGCAGTGGGCGTGGAAAATGTGGCGTTTTGGGATGGCGTGGATTGGCTTTTTCACTGGGCAACTTTTCGCTATCAGCCACTCAATGGCTTTATCAGCTTTGTTTCCAATGCAGGCGTGCAATGGACGTTGCTTTATGAATGGGGGTTTTATTTCAGTCTGCCGTTTATTCATACGGCAATGCACCAATTGCCTGCGAGCAATAAAAAACAATGGGGCGTGATGGCATTATGCGGCGCATTGTTTGTTTGGATTATCACGCAAACTGATACCCACCATTATTGGCAATTTGTGCTCTCTGCTGCGGCGGTGAGTTTAAGCGATGTGTTGTTGCCGTTTATACGGCGATACAAGAAATGGTTGAATGTGGTGCTGCTGCTTTTGCTGCTGGCAACGGCGTTTTTATTTCCACCTTATACGCCAATCAACCGCATTTTGGTGGCGTTATTGTTTTTGCTGTTGGCAGGGGGCTATGATTTTGGCGGTATTTTGCGACATCGCGGCATGAAAATGTTGGGCGATATGAGTTACAGCATTTATTTAACGCATGGCGTGGTGTTGTATAGCGTGTTTGCGCTGGGTGGTTGGTTTGATTTCCAAGCACATGGTTTGTTGGTTTATATAGCAACATTCCCGCTGATTTTTGTGCTGGTGTTATTGCTGTCGTGTACTACTTATTTGGGTGTGGAACGTCCATTCTTGCGGAAGCGACAATAGAGTAGGGCATTCATCTACACCACAAAAAAGGCAGCCTGAAAATGTTTCTCCCCGTTTTCAGGCTGCCTCAATTCATGCAATGGCTATAAGTAAACAATCTCCCCGCTGCGCCCCTTGCTTTGCTCGCTCGCCCACCACACAAAAGCAGGCGTAATGTCCGCCATATCCTTGCGCTCCGCCGCCGTTTCCCCAGGGTGCGTTTTAATGCGCTGCGGCGAATTGATTGAGCCGGGTACCAACACATTCGCCCGCAAATTCGGAAAACGCTCCCACTCATCCGCTGCCACCTTGCACAAATAATTCAACGCCGCCTTGCTCGCGCCAAAGCCGCCCCAATACGCCTGCGGTGCTTCGCCGTGGCTCTCGCCCACAAAAATCACCGAAGCATCGGGCGACTCTTTCAGCATCGGCAATACCGCCCGCGTCAAAGCCATCGGCGCAACCGTGTTGATGCGATACTGGTTCACCCATTCCGCCACCGTTTGAAAATCCAGCGGCGAGAGCGCGTAAAAATAGCTCGCGCAATGAACCACGCCATCCAATTTGCCCTGCGTCGCTTCCGCCAACGTGCGCGCCAGTTGCTCAAATTCCAGCTCCTGTGCGCCCATCATGTCAAAGCAAATGGCAAACGGCTCGGCATCGCCCGCCGCCATCACCTCGTCATACACCTTTTCCAGCTTTTTCTGGCTGCGCCCCAGCAGCACCACCGTTGCCCCCGCCGCCGCGCAAGATTTCGCCACTTCCGCGCCCAAGCCCTGCGATGCGCCCGTTACCAGTATCACTTTGTTTGCTAGCGCGTTGTTTCCCAATGAATCTATTGTCATTTTAATCTCCTTGTCTTTAAAAATAATTGCAACCGAAACAGCAGCATCAGGCAGCCTGCATAGCGAAGCGAAGTTGCGAAGCTAAAACCCAAGCCCAATTTAGCATAAAATAACACGTTTTAACACAAATTTCAGGCAGCCATGAAACATGGGTTCAACCCCCAAAGGCAGCCTGAAAACCCAACCCCACCCATTTCAGGCTGCCCAATGCCTATTTTTTGCCAGAGCAGGCGTTTCGCCGCCTACCACGAGCAGGGGGAAGCCCCCTGCCACCCCACTGTATATCAATCATTAGCAGCCATCATCAAGGCAGCCTGAAAACGAGCGCAGCGAGTTTCAGCGTAGCTAAAACCCAACCGCCAGCACCCAACCCCACCATGCCCACCATCCTACTCATCCGCCCCGAAAACCGTCTCGCCGCCGACATCGCCACCTGCGCCGCCGTAGGCTGGCAAGCCATCCCCTTTTCCCCCATCCGCATCGCTCCCATCCGCGATACCCTTTTCAGGCTGCCGCACATCATCGCCCCTGCCCCCCAAGCCCTGTTTTGGGTTAGCCCCACCGCCGTAGAAATCGCCGCCCCCTATATAGGCAGCCTGAAAGCCACCACGCCCCACATCGCCGTAGGCAATCAAACCGCCCAAGCCCTGCGCCAACACGGTCTTGCCCCCATCCACGCCCCGCCACACGGCAACGACAGCGAAGCCGTCCTAACCCTGCCCATCTGGCATACCCTGCCCCAAGGCAGCCGCATCATCATCATACGCGGGCAAGGCGGGCGCGAACAGCTTGCCCAAACCCTGCGCCAGCGCGGATTCGCCGTACAATACGCCGAATGCTACCAGCGCATCAGCCAGCCGCTCAACTGGGCACAGTTTCAGGCTGCCCAACCCCAAGCCGCATGGATAACCACCGCCCAGCTTGCCCAAGAGCTGTTTACACAATGCCCACAAGCATTTAGGCAAAATCTCAAATCCTTGCTATACTTCACACAACACCCGCGCATCGCCCAAACCCTAACCGCGCTTGGAGCACAACACGTCCACAGCGTAGCCCAACTCAGCGATGCGCTTCACCATTTTTCATCACGGAGCAATCCCCAATGACCGACAACGCACAAAATCAGCAGCCTGAAAACCAAGCTGCCAACAATAAACAGCCCATTGAAAACAAAGCAACCGAACCCCAAAAGCAGCCTGAAAAACCCACCCCCGCCACACCCAAGCAGCCTGAAACACAAACCAAAAAACAAGCGGACAAATACCCCGACCCCGCCCAGCCCATCGTTATCCAACAAAAAGCCAGCAGCGGACGCGGCATTGCCACAGGCGCGCTGGTGTTATCGCTGATTGCGCTGGGCGCAAGCGGCTTTTTATTTGTGCAAGGGCAAAACGTGCTCAAACAACAAGAAATGCGCATTGGGCAAGACCTAAACCAAGCCGCGCTGGGCAACAGCGAAAACGCCGCACGACTGCAAGCCACCCTAGCCAAACAAGCCGAGCTAGACACCCAGCTTAACAAAATCCTGCAAAACGAAAGCGATACCGCGCAAACGCTAGACGGCATCCACCGCGCCTACGCCGAATTGCTCAAAGGGCGCGTCAACTGGCTGGTAGACGAAATTGAAGTAACCCTAAACACCGCATCGCAACAGCTCTTGCTATCAGGCAATGTGCCCGTTGCCACCACTGTGCTAGAAAACGTAGAACAACGGCTTAACCGCTTTGAGCAGCCTGAATTGCTGCCCATCAAACAAGCCATCAGCCAAGATTTGGCCGCGCTGAAAAATCGCCCCTATCTCAATATTTCCGCCACCGCCCTGCGCCTAGACCGCCTAGAAAGCGCGGTGGACAGCCTGCCCCTACTGGTGGACAGCACCATGAACGCCCAAAATGCCGAGCCCGCGCCCACATCCAAAGCAGGCAGCTTTTGGACACGCGCATGGGACAACACCAGCGAGCTGGTCAAAAGCATGGTAGAAGTGCGCAAACTGGATAACAACGATGCCATGCTCATCGGCTCGGAACAAGTGTTCTACCTGCGCGAAAACCTGCGGATGCGCCTATTGGACGCGCGGCTTGCCCTGCTGCAACACAACAGCGAAATCTATCAAAACGACCTAGCCGCCATTGAAGAAACCGTCAAACGCTATTTTGACGTGCAATCGCCCAACACCCAAACATGGCTTAAAGAAGTGGGCGAGCTAAAATCGGTAGAAATCCGCATGATTTCAGACGAATCGCTCAAAGCCAGCCTAGCCGCCGTGCGCGATTATCAAAACAACGTGCGCACCGCGTTGCTTGTGGTGCTGCCTGAAAGCAAATCTGCCGCGCCTGTTGCGCCCGCTGCTGCATCTGCGCCCAAAGCTGCATCCGAGCCTACGCCCGTTGCCGCGCCGCCCGCCGCCCCCGCCGCCGCATCTGCACCCAAAGCAGAAAAATCAGACAGCAAAACCGCCAGCCAGCCAGCATCCGCGCCCGCAGCTAAAACCGCCAGTGAAACCAAAGGAGCGAAAGCATGAAACAGCTCATTTGGATAATCTTCCTATTTCTCTGCGCCATCGGGCTAGCCATGCTCGCCAAAACCTACACAGGCAATGTGTATTTTGTGGTGGAAGGCTATTCGCTGCGCATGAATCTCAACTTCTTCATCATCGTTGCCTTGTTGAGCGTGTTTGTGTGGTATTTGCTGATTAAATTGCTGGTCAGCATCTTTGGCACGCCCCACCGATTAAGCCAGTTTGGCGCATCACGCCGCAGCCGCAAAGCCGCGCAGGAACTCAACGCCGCAGGCTTGGCGTATTTTGAAGGCAAATTCCAAGAAGCCGCGCAACACGCCGACAAAGTGTTGGCAAACAAACAAGCAGGCGACAATCGCATACTCGCCCTAATGCTGGCTGCCCACGCCGCCGACCAAAGCCACAACACCGATGCGCGCGACCACTATCTTGACGACATCGCCAAGCTGCCCAGCAAAACCCAGCTATCGCGCCATTTGCTGCTTGCTGAAAGCGCGTTGAATCAACAAGATTATGACACCGCCGCCACCCACCTAACCGCCGCCGCGCAAATCAACCCACGCCTTACCCGCTTGGCGCGCTTGCAACTGCGCATGGCGTTAGACAAAGGCGATGCACTGGATATTTTGGATAAAACCGAAAAATTGCACCGCGCAGGCGCAATGAACGACACCGAAGCGCAGCAAACCGCCGAAATCGCCTACCGCAAACTGCTGGATTTGGCAACCGATGCCGCAGGCATGAAAGCCTGCCTGAAACGCATCCCCGAAGCCTTGCGCAACAACGCGCTCAACGTTGCCATCGCCCGAAAATACAACGAGTTGGGTTTGTATGACCAAGCCATCGCGTGGGTGAACAGCCATTACCCCACCAGCCGCGATGCCAACTTGCTGCCGCCCTTTGTTGCCAGCGTGCGTTATCTGGACGACCGCCGCCAGCAAAAAGCCATTGACACAGGCGACGCATGGCTCAAAGACAACCCCAAAGACTCGCGCTTGCTGATGTATCTGGGCGAACTTGCCGCGCAAAAACAACTGTGGGGCAAAGCGCAAGGCTATTTAGAAGCCAGCCTTGCCTTGCACCCCACCGCGCAAACCCGCTTGGTGTTGGCAAAAGTGTACGACCATTCCGCCCGCCAAGATGCCGCGCAAGAGCAACGCCGCTTAGCGTTAAACAGCATCAGCGAAGAATAGCGCGAATGATTTGAGCTTTGCTCAATGGCATTTCAGGCTGCCTATAAGCGATTAGGCAGCCTGAAAACGTTAAACGCATCACATGGCGCAATACGGCAGCCTGAAACGCCATTTGACGCAGCAAAAACATAAACCAAGCCTGCCACCCGCCCAAAGGCAGCCTGAAAACGAGTAAGCAGCCTGAAACGCCATTTCCACATTGTGATGACGCTAAACCTTGTTTTCAGGCTGCCCCACTCCCACAAAAAAGGAATTCCCATGACCGACCCCATTCGCCTATCCAAACGCATGGCAGAACTCGGCATCTGCTCACGCCGCGAAGCCGACAGCTACATAGAAAAAGGCTGGGTGCGCGTAAACGGCACAGTCGCCATACTCGGACAAAAAGTAACCCCCGCCGACCGCATAGACCTAAACAAACAAGCCCACGAACAACAAGCCAACCGCGTAACCATCCTGCTCAATAAACCCATCGGCTTCGTAAGTGGGCAGCCTGAAAAAGACTACCGCGCCGCCGTTGAACTCATCACCGCCGAAAACCAATGGGACGGCGACACCAGCCGCATCGCCTTCCATCCCAGCCACACCCGCAATCTCGCCCCCGCAGGCAGGCTAGACATTGATTCAGTCGGGCTACTCGTGCTCACCCAAGACGGGCGCATCGCCAAACAACTGATTGGCGACAACAGCAACAGCGAAAAAGAATACCTTGTGCGCGTTAAAGGCAGCCTGAAAGAAAACGGGCTCGCCCTGCTCAACCACGGATTAAGCCTAGACGGCGAACCACTGCGCCCCGCCCAAGTAACATGGCAAAACCAAGACCAACTGCGCTTCGTGCTCAGGCAAGGCAAAATACGCCAAATCCGCCGAATGTGCGAACTCGTTGGCTTGCGCGTGGTTGGGCTAAAACGCATCCGCATCGGGCGCATCAAACTGGGCGCGTTGCCGCAAGGCAAATGGCGATATTTGCAAGCCAACGAACGCTTTTAACCGCGCCACGCCACGCCCATCCATCGCCAAAAATCACTTGCAATTTTGCCGAAAAACCGTATAATCCGCGCGTTCACACAACGCGGATGTGGCGAAATTGGTAGACGCACCAGATTTAGGTTCTGGCGCCGCAAGGTGTGAGAGTTCGAGTCTCTCCATCCGCACCACACTCAAAAAAGCAGCCTGAAAAATGGCTGTTTTTTCTTTATCTGTCATACCAAATCTATTCTTGCAACCCAAAGGCGTTCAAATCATTCTGAACGCCTTTTTGTTTACAATATCGTTGGCATTAGGCAGCCTGAAACCCCCGCAACACGCGCTGAATCTCATCTGCTTCGCGCAAGGTGCGCACGGCTTCAAACAGTTGTGTGGCTTCGGGGTAGGCTTTTTTCATCATGCCCAGCCATTGTTTGAGCCGAGCGACGGCGTATTTGCCTTGTGGTTCGTGCGCAAGGCACAAATCAAAAAACTGGCGTATCCAGTCCATGATTTCTTGGTTGAAGGTAGCGGCTTGGATGGGTTCGCCGCGCAGGTGTTGTTTGATTTGGCGGGCTAAATCGGGGCGCATCACCGCGCCGCGCCCAATCATCACGTCGTCGCAGCCGCTGGCTTGGCGGATGGCGATGTAGTCATCCAGCGTAAACACGTCGCCGTTGGCGATGATGGGGATGCTGACGCGCTCGCGAATGGTTTTTAGCCAATGCCAATGGGCGGGCGGTTCGTAGCCTTGGGTTTTGGTGCGGGCGTGGACGGTGATTTGGCTTGCGCCGCCTGCGGCGATGGCTTGGGCGTTGGCGATGGCTAGGTCGGTGTGGTCGTAGCCTAGGCGCATTTTGGCGGTTAGGGTGATGTGTTCGGGCAGCCTGAAACGTATTTCGTGCACGATTTGGTGGATGCGCTCGGGCTCGCGTAGCAAAATTGCACCGCCTTGGTGTTTGTTTACGGTGGGGGCGGGGCAGCCGAAGTTTAAGTCTATGCTTTGCACGCCAAAGCGCACGGCGGCTAGGGCGTTTTTTGCCATCATGTCGGCATTGCTGCCGAGCAGTTGGGTGGTGCAGGGGATGCCTGATGGGGTGCGGTTGTGCTGGGCGATTTCGGGGACGTGGCGCAGCCATGTGGCGCGGGAGTGGACGGTGTGGGTGATGCGGACAAATTCGCTGACGCATTCGTCATAGCCGCCGATGCGGGTGAGTAGGTCGCGCATGGGGGCATCGGTTAGCCCTTGCATGGGGGCGAGAATGAGTTTAGGCATGGTGGTTTTCGCTGGCGCAAGCCTTAAAACGCTTCGGCTGCGAATTTGCATTTGTGTCGCCGCCCAGCCTGGCCATGCCCGAATACATTACCGAAGAACTGGACGAAGCCGGCGCAAAATGGCAGATACTGCCCAATTTGGAAAGTGCGGCGGAATGGGCAGATATCCTGTATATGGCCCGCGTGCAGCGCGAACGCTTCGATGACGTGGAATTCGCCAAAATCCAAGGCAAATTCAACCTGCATGCCGCCACTTTGGCCAATGCCAAACCCAATCTGCGTGTGCTGCACCCCCTGCCGCGCGTGGACGAAATTGCGCCCGACGTAGATGGCACGCCGCATGCTTATTACTTTGAACAAGCACAAAACGGCGTATTTGCGCGTATGGCCATGCTTGCATTGGTGTTGAATGAGAATGTGTAGATATTGAGTTTTCATTCAGCTGATAAATCAATTTTTGCCAGAAAGTTCAAACGAATGTATGCGAGAAAATTATTGGTGGTGATGTGCTTGGCAGCACTTACCGCAGGCTGCAATAAAGACGAAAAATCAGGTCTGGGCACAGCAAAAGGCTTGGCCACGGTCAACTCAACCTCCGGCTCATCTTCCAATAACAATAACTATGCGAAACAATACATTTCCGCACAAACGCCTGCACCTGCCCCAAGTCCTGCGCCTGCTCCAGTGCCGACACCTAATCCGACACCGTCACCAAGTCCCGCACCTACTCCAACGCCGACGCCTAATCCGACACTGGCGCCAAGTCCCGTACCCACCCCTTCACCGACGCCGTCCCCAGCGCCAGTACCCACACCCACACCTTCCGCAAACGGCTGCGAACATCCGACCGATGAATCCGGGCAATGGCGGAGCGCGAAATGCTATGAATTCAAGGAAGGGCGCGTGCCTGACGATTGGGAAAGCAAAGAAATCCGCAATCATTTGCACAGTTATCTGTCCTACCTGTCGGACAACATCTCTTTCGTGGCCGGCGATTATGCCCAATTGACCACGCGCCGCCACTGCGTTGATAAAGAAGGAGACCCCTTGAACGACAGCAACGCCACCTCTGACGTATGTCCGGCGGGAAAAGTCACCCAATATTCCAGCGGCCGGCTGGAAACCATCGGCATGGTGGATGCAAGCCGCCCGTTCCGTGCCGAAGTCCGCGCCAAAATGAATTGGAACGGGCTGCGCGGCATGCGCACTGCGCTTTGGCTGAACAAACATAAAAACGAAGACAGCATCCGCACCTGCAAAACCCCTGGCGGCGGTAGTGCGCCTTATGGTTCGCTGCTGATTCTGGAATGGTTCTCCGCCATGCCGGATTATGCCTTCCCTGCATCCAGCGTCAGCTGCTATTATAGCACGGAGGGCAAAGAATGGCGCACGCGCGTATTCGTGCATCGCTTGGAAAACCGTATCCGCAACCGTTCCTCTTGGCTGACGCATGATTGGCATGTTTGGGCCATCGAATATGATGGCACCAAAATCCGTTATTACATGGACGGCAAGCTGATTCCCGTGCACCATTACCGCGTGAACGATTCCAGCACGGTCGATGTGACCGACTACCGCAGTTTCACGCCGGACGGCACATACGGTTCCACCATGCCCGACGAGGACTACACCAAACTGCAAATCGATCCTGATTTGGTCAACCAAGTGCTCCGAAACGACAAATGGCATTTCGTTTTGAACGATTATGTGGAATGGGAAGACAATCTGGACCCGCCGTCCCTCAGCGAGCCGTTCCCGATGCAGACCACGCAGATTGACTATGTGCGGCTGTACTATAAATAACAAATGACATCCCATGCAGGCTGCCCGAAAGCGATAGATTCGTGTATTATCGGGCAGCCTGCAATATTTCATGAGCACCATGCCCAATATGCCCGCCCGCCTGACCAACCCCCTTGGTATTATCCTTGTTGTGATGCTGCTGCTTGTCATTAGGGTGCAGGCTGCTTTGCGTTGGCGCACGTTATCGGCGTTGTCAGCACTTATGCCGTGCCTGGCCAGCCCGAACAGGTGCGCCTGCTCCAACGCCCAATCATCCGCGGAACCGGCCAACCGCGCTGCGAACTCGGCTATTGCCAAGGGAGTAGGGTGGGGCAGCCTGAAAAGGGGGCTGATGTTTCAGGCTGCCTATGGATGGAAGATGGGTTGTGTTGGGCTGTGTTTCAGGCTGCCTTACTTATGGAGCGGGCTGATGTTTGTTTAACGAATGGATGGCTGCGCTCAATCGTTTTTCAGGCTGCCGTAGTAATGAATATAAGCAACGCCAAACATCGGTTTCAGCTATTCAACCCGCAACGCAACAAGACAACGCACCAGCCATGCCGCCACACAAAATAGGCAGCCTGAAAACATCAAACCCGTTTTCAGGCTGCCTTTTGCTGGGCAAGATTATTGGGCTGCGGCGGGTGCGCTCGCTTGTGTGGCGGTTTTCACCGCGTTGATTTCTTGCTGGGTGGTGGCATCATCGGTTGAATAACGTTTCAAACCGCCGCCCAAGGCTTTATACAAATCCGCCAAGTTTTCCAGCAAGCTCAACTGGGTGGACAACACGGATGTATCCGCCGAATAGCTGCTGCGTTGCGCGTCCAGCAAATCCAACGCGCTGGCAACGCCGTGTTTGTAGCGCAGGTTGGTTAAGCGCAAACGCTCGTTGTAGGCTTTTTGTTGCGCCAAGTTGGAATCATATTGCGTGTTCATCGCGGCGCGGGCAATCAGCGCATCAGCCACATCGCGGAACGCGCTTTCCACAGCGGCTTCGTAGGCAACCACGGCTTTTTCTTGCTCAATTTTGCTCACTTTCAACTGGTTGCGGCGTTGCCCCCAGTCAAAAATAGGCAACGACAGATTGCCGCCGTAAGACCATGTTTTATTGGATGAGTTAAACAAATTGCTCAGCTGATTGCTGCCAAAGCCCAAAGTGCTGGTTAGGCTGATGGTGGGGAAGAACGCGGCGCGTGCCACGCCGATGTTGGCGTTGGCGGCTTTGAGCGTGTGTTCTGCCGCAATGATGTCGGGGCGATTGAGCAGCAAATCGGATGGCAAGCCTGCGGGCAAGTTGCGGATTTTAAACTGTTGGTTCAATGCCAACGGTGCAGGCAAGTCTTCGGGGATTTTTTGGCTAATCAGCAATTCCAAAGCGTTGCGCGCTTGTTCGCGGCTGCGCACGGCGGCGGCGTAGTTGGCTTTGGCGTTTTCAATCATCGCTTCTTGCGAGCGCAAATCCAGCGCGGAAATCACGCCTGCTTTGTGGCGCACTTTCGCCAAATCGTAGGTTTTTTGGTAGCTCGCCAAGGTTTTCTCGGATAACGCCATCGCGGCGGTGGCGTATTGTTCGTTGAAATAGGCTTTGGCAACGCTGGCAATCAGGCTTAGATGCGTGGCATCGCGGCTGGCGGCGGTGCTGAAATATTGTTGCAGCGCGGCTTGGCTGCTGTTGCGCACGCGCCCCCACAAATCCAATTCAAACGCAGAAATGCCCAAGCCTGCGTTGTAGCTTTCCACATCGCCACGGCTGCGGCTTGCGCCTGCGTTGCTGCCCAAGCTGGGGAATTGCGATGAGCGGGTAATCGCGTATTGAGCGCGGACTTGCTCCACGTTCAAATTAGCGGTGCGCAAATCGGTGTTGTTTTTCAACGCGATTTCAATCAAGGCGTGCAAGCGCGGGTCGGCAAAATAGTCTTGCCAGCCCAATGATGCAGCCTGAATAGCTTGGTCGCTGTTGCGTTGGCTATCGTATTTAAAGGTGTCGGATGGCAGCGCAACATTGGGTTTTTCGTATTTGGGCGCAAGGTTGCAAGCGGATAGGGCAACGCTTACGGCAACCGCAGTCAATGGATGTTTAAACACAGTTTTCATAATTTTCCTTACAGAATGGTTTTCAGGCTGCCTATGCTATACCTATTTTAGGCAGCCTGAAAACCGATTTAATGCTTGCTGAATGCTTGGGCATCAATGTCTTCTTCATCGTCAAACAAATCCAACTCGCCTTGAACGGGCGGTTGCTTGCCGCCTGTAAAGAAGCGGACAACAAGGTTCACGATGATATAGAACATCGGCACAAGGAACACCGATAGGAACGTGCCCACCAGCATACCCCAGAATACTGCCGTGCCAATCGCGCGTTGGCTGGCAGATGATGCCCCCGTGGCGATATACATCGGCACCACGCCCAAGATAAACGCAAACGAAGTCATCAAAATGGGGCGGAAACGCAATTTAGCGGCGCGTAATGCCGATTCGGCAATGGATTTGCCCGCGTTGTGCAAGTCTTGGGCAAACTCAATAATCAGAATGGCGTTTTTCGCGCTCAAACCCATTACCGTAATCATGCCCACCGTGAAATACACGTCATTGCTGTAACTGCGAATGATTGCGCCCAAGCCTACGCCCAAAATCCCCAGCGGCACAACCAACAGCACCGAAAACGGAATAGACCAGCTTTCATACAGCGCAGCCAATGCCAAGAACACGGCAACCGCTGCCAGCGCGTAAATCATGTTTTGTTGCGATGTGCCTTTGGCTTCTTCGCGGGATTGACCTGCCCATTCCAAGCTGTAATTGCCTTGTAAGTCGTTCACCATTTTTTGCACTTTTGCCATTGCTTCGCCTGTGGATTTGCCCGCAGCAGGCGCACCTGTAATCTGCATGGCAGGATAGCCGTTGAAGCGTTCGCTTTGCTCCACGCCTTTTTCCCATTTGGCGGTGGCAAAAGACGACAGCGGAATCAGCGTGCCATTGCCCGCAGGCACGGTTAACGCCAAGATGTCTTCAGGCTGCATCCGCGATTTGGCTGATGCTTGCACAATCACGCGCTGCAAACGCCCATTGTTGGGGAAGTCGTTGACATAAGTGGACGATAAGGCGGTGCCCAATACGCTGCGAATGCTGGCAAAGCTCACGCCATTAGAAGCCGCTTTCATGCGGTCAATCTCAATTTTTAATTGCGGCGCATCGTCCAAACCGCTGGCGCGTACGTTTGATGGGTCAAACATGGCAGGGTTTTGGCGCATTTTTTGGATTAACTCATCGCGGCGGGCAACCAATTCTTCGTGGTTGTATGTGCCACGCGCTTGCAAATAGAAGCTGAAACCCGAATCGTTACCCAATTCCATAATTGGCGGCGGGTTCAACGCTAGCGCAAAGCCGTCTTGAATTGCGCCGCTCATCATCGCGCCTGTGATTTTGCCAGCCACCGCATCGGCGGTGCTGCCTGAGCCTGCGCGCTCTTTCCAGTCTTTGAGCATGATAAAGCCCATACCCATGTTTTGACCGCTGCCTGTGAAGCTAAATCCAGACACGGTAATCACATCTTGGACTTCGGGCATAGAATGCGCCACTTGGTTGAGCGTTGCCAAGGTTTTCTCGGTGCGCTCGGCGGTTGCGCCTGTGGGCAACTGCACGGTGGTCATAATAAAGCCTTGGTCTTCGCTGGGGATAAACGAGCTGGGCAAGCGCGTAATCAACACGAATGCGCCCGCGCCCAATGCCAAGTAAATCACAAACATCACGCCAGCTTTGCGCAAGGTTTTGCCAATCCAGCCTGAATAAGTGCGCGTGCCAGCATTAAACACGCGGTTAAACCAGCCGAAGAAGCCTTTTTTGGTGTGATTATGCCCTTTGGGAATCGGTTTAAGCATGGTGGCGCACAGCGCGGGCGTGAGTGTTAATGCCAAGAAAGCGGAGAAGCCAATCGCAAACACCATAGTCAGCGAGAATTGGCGGTAAATATTACCTGCTGCGCCGCTCAACAGCGACAGCGGCACAAACACCGAAACCAACACGGCGGTAATGCCGACCACCGCGCCTGAAATTTGCGTCATCGCTTTTTTGGTGGCTTGTTTTGGGCTTAATCCTTCTTCCGCCATAATCCGTTCCACGTTTTCTACCACCACAATGGCATCGTCCACCACAATACCAATCACCAGCACCATGGCAAACATCGTCATCACGTTAATGGACATACCCATATACGAAATCATGGCAAATGCGCCCAGCAGCGAAATCGGCACAACAATGGTGGGAATTAAGGTGTAGCGGAAGTTTTGCAGGAAGATAAACATCACGATAAACACCAACACAATCGCTTCCACCAGCGTGTCCACCACTTTTTCAATGGACAGGGATACGAATGTAGAAGTGTCATACGGGGCAGACCATTTCACGCCTTGCGGGAAAAACTCTTGCAATTCGTTCATTTTGGCTTTAATCACGGTGGCGGCTGCCAAGGCATTGCCCGAATTAGACAGCGATACCGCCATACCTGCGGCTTTTTTGCCGTTCAAATACGATGATGAACCATAAGATTGGCTGCCTAAGCCAATTTCTGCCACGTCTTTCAAATAAACGTTTGCGCCATTGGTGTCGCTGCGCAGCAAAATGTTGCCAAATTCTTCGGCGGTTTTCATTTGCCCTTCTGCGCTGATGGTGGCGGTGATTTGTTGCCCTTGGCTGCTGGGCAAATCGCCCAATGCGCCTACCGATAATTGCGCGTTTTGCGCAGAAATGGCGGCGGTTACATCGGCAAACGAGATGTTGTAGCTTTTGAGCTTGGCAGGGTCCACCCACACGCGCATGGCGCGTTGCGCACCAAACAAGCGCACATTGCCCACGCCGTCAATGCGTTGCAGCTCGGGCACAACGTTGCGTTGCGCGTAGTCCAGCAATTCTTCTGATGATTTGGTATCCGATTGCAGGAACACCACCATCAGGAAGTTGGAACGCGCTTTGGAAACGATAATCCCGTTTTGTTGCACGGTAGCGGGCAAGAGCGCGGTTACTTCCGATAGCTTGTTTTGCACGTTCATTTGCGCCAAATCTTCGTTGGTTTCGGGCGTGAACGTGAGCGACACGCTGCCCGAGCCAGACGAATCGGCGGAAGTGGTCATGTAATCCAAGCCGTCCACGCCATACATATTACGTTCAATCACCGCCAGCACGCTGTCTTCCATCACTTGCGCTGATGCGCCCGGATAAGTAGCGGTTAATGTAATCGTGGGCGATGCCACGCTGGGGTATTGCGAAATCGGCAGATTGCGAATGCCGATGACCCCCGCAATCATGATGAAAATCGCAATCACCCACGCGAAAATCGGTCTATCAATAAAAAACTTAGCCATGTTTTATTCCTTATTTGGCAGCAGAGGAAGCCTGAATTTCGGGAGCGGAAGCGGCTGTTTCGACTGGCGCAGAAGCGGGCATTGCAGCAGGAGCAGAAGCTGCGCTAGATGCAGCGTTGGGCGCGGTTTGCGCGGCAGCAGCGTTTTCAGGCTGCCATTCTTTGGTTTGAACCTGTTTTGCGCCTGTCATGCCTGCAATCATGGTGCCGTCCACGATGACTTTATCGCCTGCTTTCAAGCCTTCGCTAATTACCCAGTTGGTGCCTTTTTGCCCCGTGATTTTCACCACGCGCGGCTCCATGCCGCCTTGCGCGTTTACCACCAGCACGGTGTCGGCTTGCCCGCGCGTAACCGCTTGTTGCGGCACAACAAAGGCGTTAGTTACGCCTGCCAAGGGCAGTTTCACGCGAACGTATAAACCGTTCATCAAAACGTGTTCAGGGTTGGGCACGATGGCGCGGATGGTGATTTGCCCTGTGCTTTCGTCCACCGTGGAATCGGCAAACAGCAAGCGCGCTTTGTGAGGGTATTCGCTGCCATCTTCCAGCATGATGCCCACTTCCACGCTTTCGTTTGCTACGCGGTCGCCCGCAGCAAGCTGTTTGCGCAGTTTCAGCATATCGCTGGCGGATTGCTTGATGTTCACATACAAATAATCGTTTTCGGTAATCAACGCCATTTGCGTGCTGTTGGCGGTTACCAACGCGCCTTCGGTTACCAGCGATTGCCCGATTACGCCTGAAATCGGCGCGGTGATGTGTGCATGGTTCACGTTTACTTGCGCGGCTTTAATCGCGGCGTTGGCGGATTTCACTTGCGCTTGTGCAGAACGTTGCGCGGCAAGGGCGGCATCCCATTCTTGTTTGCTGATGGCATCGGCAGACACCAAAGGCTGATAGCGCGATACATCGGCGTTGGCTTTGGCGAGCGCGGCTTGTGCGCTGGCAAGGCTGGCGCGCGCGCTTTCTAGGTTGGCAACATGGCTGGCATCATCCAGTTGATACAAAGGCTGCCCCGCGCGAACCACGTCGCCTTCTTGGAACAAGCGGCGTTTCACGATGCCTGAAACTTGCGGAATAATCGGCGCAGAGCGCACGGCTTCCAAGCGACCAGGTAAATCGTTTTCCAGTAATACATTTTCAGGCTGCACGGTTACCACGCTCACGGTGGGGGCAGGCATTTGTTGCCCTGCGCCTTGCTGCTGCGCGGCTGCGCCGTCTTTGCCGCCACAAGCAGCCAATGCCAACGAGGTGGCCGCTGCTAACACGGCGATACGCCAAGGTTTGATTGTCATGCTTCGTTTTCCTATTTTGATTGAGATGATGGAAACATTTTTAGACAGCCTGAAAAACCAAGATGCTAAAAACACGATGATTTCAGGCTGCCTTTTAAGGTTGAGTGAAATGCGGTATTATACATACATTGATGAATGTTGATTAAACTTTTTTAAAAACAAGCGATAGGGCAATAAAAATGCGAAAAACCAAAATTGAAGCGAATAAAACACGCCAACATTTGCTGAATGCGGCATTGGAAGTTTTTTGGCGCGAGGGTGTAACCCGCGCTTCATTGCAGGCGATTGCCCAGCAAGCGGGTGTTACACGCGGCGCGTTGTATTGGCATTTCAAAAACAAGGAAGATTTGTTTGAAAGTATGTTTGAGCAACAATATGCCGATTTTTTGGCGGCGTTTAACGATGAAACCTTGCGCGATAACCAAGATGTGTGGTCGCATTTGCAGCGCAATTTGAACGCCATGTTTGAAACGCTGGCTACTTGCCCTGCCAATCATAAATTTTGCAATGTGATGTTTTTAAAATGCGAGCAAACCGCCCGTAACGAAACGATTACCGAGCTGGCGCATCGCTATCATCGCTTGTTTCAAAAGCAAATTGCTTACGCGCTGCAATTGAGCCGCGAGCAGGGTAGGCTGCCTGAAAACACGGATATTGAGCTGGCGGCGATTTATCTGGAAAGCAGCTTGGTGGGCTTGATTAAAATTTGGCTGGATGAGCCTGAACGGTTTGATTTGATTGGGAAATCCCAGCGCGTGATTGTGGCGAATATGCAGGCGTTGCAGCAGGGCATTTTGTCATAACAGCGCGGGATAAATAGGCAGCCTGAAAATCTGAGAACCTGTATTCACTATTTTCATAGGCATCTTTTATGCCCTAAAAACGCGGCTGCTGCGTTAAAAATGCTCGCAAGGTGTCCAACCTTGCTGCGCTTTTTGCCTTGTATCCACGCTTTTATGTCATAAAATCTACCTATGAAAATAGTGAATACAGGTTCTGATACAGGGGTTTTTAGGCTGCCTTTTGTTAAGCTGTGTTAATTTTTTACGCCAAACGCTTGCTTATTTGTGCGGGCATCGGTTATATTTCAGCCAGTTGTACCATTTGTAGCATGGTGTAGCCGCCATGCTTTTGTTCAACACGTTGTAAAACTAAGTTAAGGCAGGCTGAAAAGCCAACAACGAAGTTTGCATCGCATTAAGAGGGAACACGTTATCATGCAACCACAACACAAGACGCAAAACGATAATTTACAGCGCAATTTGAAAAACCGCCATTTGCAACTTATCGCCATCGGCGGCGCAATTGGCACGGGCTTGTTTATGGGCTCGGGCAAAACCATTCACTTGGCCGGGCCATCGGTGCTGCTGACTTATATTCTGATTGGTTTTTTTCTGTTTTTTGTGATGCGGGCGATGGGCGAATTGCTGCTGTCTAACTTGCATTACAAATCGTTCACCGATTTCACCCACGATATTTTGGGCGCAGGCGCGGGTTTTTTTGTGGGCTGGACGTATTGGTTTAGCTGGGTGGTGATTGGTATGGCAGACATCGTCGCCATCACGGGCTATATTCAATTTTGGTGGCCCGATGTGCCGCTGTGGCTGCCTGGATTGGGCTGTATTATCTTGATTACCAGCCTGAATATGCTCACGGTTAAGCTGTTTGGCGAAATGGAGTTTTGGTTCGCACTGATCAAAATCGTGGCGATTTTATCGCTGGTGTTGGTGGGTATTTATTTGGTAAGCACAGGATTTGTGAACCCCAACACAGGCATCAAGGCTTCGGTTACGCATTTATGGGCGCGCGAAGGCGGCTTTTTCCCCAATGGCATCAATGGCTTTTTTTCCGCGTTCCAAATTGCGTTTTTCGCGTTTTTGGGGATTGAATTGGTGGGCACGGCGGCGGCGGAAGCGGAAGACCCGTATCGCAATTTGCCCATTGCCATTAACCGCATTCCCGTGCGCATTATCGTGTTCTATTTGCTGGCGTTGATGGTGATTATGACGGTTACGCCTTGGGATGAAGTGAACCCGAAAGTGAGCCCATTTGTGAATATGTTTACGCTGATTGGCATTCCCATCGCCGCGAGCTTGATTAACTTGGTGGTACTGTCGTCCGCGCTTTCTTCTGCCAACAGCGGGATGTTTTCCACTGGGCGGATGCTGTTTGGCTTGGCGCGCAACGATTCTGCGCCGACTGTTTTTGGCAAGCTGAACATCAGCGGCGTGCCTGTGCCTGCTTTGCTGTTTTCATGTATGTTTTTGTTTGTCGGATTGATTTTGACTTATTTTAAAGACAGCGATGACATCATGAAGGTGTTTACTGTTGTGAGCACCGTTTCCAACATTGGCTTTATTTTTGTGTGGAGCATGATTTTGCTGGCGTATGTGAAATATCGCAAAACGCGCCCCGATTTGCACGCGCAATCGATGTACAAAATGCCAGGGGGCGTGCCGATGGCTTGGACGTGTTTGGCTTTCTTGCTGTTTTCCATGTATTTGTTTACCCGCGATGCCGATACGCTGCAAGGGATGCTGTTTACGCCGCTTTGGTTTGGTTTCTTGTCGGTGATTTATTTGGTGAAATATCGCAAGATGGTGAAATAAGAACCTGTATTCACTATTTGCATAGGTAGATTTTATGACATAAAAGCGCGGATATAAAGCAAAAAGCACAGCAAGGTGGACACCTTGAGAGCATTTTTAACGCAGTAGCCGCGTTTTTAGGGCATAAAAGATGCCTATGAAAATAGTGAATACAGGTTCTAAGGATTTTCAGGCTGCCTTTGGATGCACAGAAGGCAGCCTGAAAATTGTTTTAACAGTAATCGTTTCAGGCTGCCTTTAATAGCACGATAAAAGGCAGCCTGAAAACAGCGCGCGTGCTCACAAATATAGTCGTTTCACACAGCCTTAAACAAGGCGGCGAGCCGCAGATAGTACAAGTAGTATAGCAAAACTGGCTTTGTCCAAATCTCTGATTTGGCAATAAACCATTTCGCCCGTGGTGGGCGAGCCAACGCAGTATTAAGGTTTAATTGGAACGACTATACTGCGTAACCCCTTTTCAGGCTGCCTTATCATAAGCAGCCTGAAAACCATTGTGAAAGGCAATCATGCAAATCTATCTTGTTGGCGGCGCAGTCCGCGACCAACTGCTCGGCTTGCCCGTGAAAGACCGCGATTGGGTGGTGGTGGGCGCGGATGCCGATGAATTGCTGCGGCAAGGCTATCAGCCCGTGGGCAAGGATTTCCCCGTGTTTTTGCACCCCAACACGCGCGAAGAATACGCCCTTGCCCGCACCGAGCGCAAAACCGCCAAGGGCTACGCAGGCTTCGCCTTTTATGCCGACAAAACCATCACGCTGGAACAAGACCTGCTGCGTCGCGATTTAACCATCAACGCCATGGCGCAAGACGTTTCAGGCTGCCTAATAGACCCCTTTGGCGGGCAACGCGATTTGCGCGACAAAATCCTGCGCCACGTTTCCCCCGCCTTTGCCGAAGACCCCGTTCGCATCTTGCGCACCGCCCGCTTTGCCGCGCGATACGGTTTTGCCGTTGCGCCCGAAACCATGCAGCTTATGCGCGATATGGTGGCGGCGGGCGAAGTGGACGCGCTGGTTGCCGAGCGCGTGTGGCAAGAATTAGCCAAAGGCTTAATGGAAGCCAACCCGCGCCGCATGATTGAAATCCTGCGCGAATGCGGCGCGCTCGCCATCTTGTTGCCCGAAGTGAACGCCTTATTTGGCGTGCCGCAACGCGCCGATTACCACCCCGAAATTGACACAGGCGAACACACCCTGCTGGTGTTGCAACGCGCCGACGCGCTGGGGCTTACCCTGCCCGAACGCTACGCCGCGTTGTTGCACGATGTCGGCAAAGCCCTAACCCCGCCCGACATCCTGCCCAAACACATCGGACACGATATGCGCGGCGTTGCGCCCATCCGCCAAATCAACCAACGCTGGCGCGTGCCCAAGCCATGCGGCGAACTGGCGGAATTGGTGTGCGAATATCACATCCAAATCCACAACATCGGCAACATCAAAAGCGCAGGCAAAATCATCAAATTGCTGAAAAAAATGGACGCATTTCGCCGCAGCGAGCGTTTTCAGGCTGCCTTAAACGTGTGCCAATGCGACCAACAAGTCAGGCTGGGCAAAAGCGAAGCCGATTATCCGCAACGCGCCCATTGCCTAGCCCTGCTTGCCGCCGCGCAAACGGTGAACGCAGGCGCAATCGCCCAGCAATACGCCCATCAGCCCGAGCAAATCCCCATCAAAATTGACGAAGCGCGCGCCGATGCTGTGCGAAATGTGCAGCGCGCATACCAACAAAAGAGTAGGGCAGCCTGAAAACGTGTAATCCAAAGTAACTATCTGAATTTAAAAAAAGATGGTATTTGCTTGTTATGCTGTAATAAGGCTATAATTGCCCCGCTTTGGCAACTCCGCCAAACGCCTGCCTTATTCACATTATCGGCAGCCTGAAAATCGTTTTTAAAAGGATTCAAAACCATGAAAAAAACCGTATTAACCCTTGCCACAGCATTAGTGTGTTCCAGCGCATTCGCCCACGGCATTGAAGCAGGCGAAGCCTACGCATTCCCCACCGTGCAAGGTATGACCCAAGGTGGCGCATTTGTTAGCCTAACCAACACCGAGAAAAAAGACGACAAACTGGTTTCTGCCACCGCCAGCAAAGACTTTGCCGACAAAATTGAGCTGCACACCCATGTGAACGACAACGGCGTGATGCGTATGCGCGAAGTAAAAGGCGGCATCCCTTTGCCCGCAGGTCAAACCCAAGAGCTCAAACGCGGCAGCTACCACATCATGTTCTTCGGCTTGAAAAAACCGTTGCAAGAAGGCGACAAATTTGACCTAAATCTCAAATTCAAAAACGCCAAACCGCAAAAAATCACCGTAACCGTGAAACCCATGCAAGCAGGCGCAGCCATGCACGACCATGAACACAACCACGGCGCAGGCGAAGCCAAACACGCGCACTAAGTTGTAAGAACCTGTATTCACTATTTCCATAGGCAGATTTGATGACATAAAAGCGTGGATACAAGGCAAAAAGCGCAGCAAGGTTGGACACCTTGCGAGCATTTTTAACGCAGTAGCCGCGTTTTTAGGGCATAATAAGATGTCTATGGAAATAGTGAATACAGGTTCTAAACCGCGCTAAACCGCTAAATCTCAATTTTCAGGCTGCCTAAGATGCTTTGATTGAAACATTTTAGGCAGCCTGAAAACACAAAAGCAGCCGTTTCAGGCTGCCTTTTCTTTGTGCTGCGCTCAATGCTCACGCGCATGGTTAATCGTGTATTTTGGGATTTCCACCACCAAATCTTCATCGCACACCTGCGCTTGGCAGCTTAACCGCGATTCCGCTTCCAAGCCCCATGCTTGGTCAAGCAAATCTTCTTCAATCTCGCTTGGCTCGGGCAAGCTGTCAAACCCCTGCCGCACAATCACATGGCAAGTGGTGCAGGCGCAAGATTTCTCGCAAGCGTGGTCAATTTCAATGCCGTTATCCAGCAATACATCGCAAATGGTTTCGCCTGATGGCGCGGCTTCAATGATTTTTCCCTCGGGGCAAAGCTCCGCATGGGGGAGAACAGTTATTTTGGGCATGGTTGTTATTTCCTTGTTGTGTGTGAACCGCGCATTATAGCGGAATTAGAACCCATGTTCATAAGCAGCATAGCCAAGTTTTTATTCATTTTGGTGCGGATACAAGGCGAGTTTCAAGTCAATAGCGAGACTATTGGCGCAGTTCAACGCCGTAGCCGTGCCCAAAGGGATAAAAATGGCGATGATGCTTGTGAATATGGGTTCTTAGGCAGCCTGAAAACGAAAAACCGCATGAAACGTATGCCCATGCGGTTTTGCGTGTGCGGCAATGCGCGATTAGCCGCCCGATTGTTTCACCATATAATGCACCGTTGCTTTGATGTCGTCATCGCTCAATGCGGTGTTGCCCCCTTTGGGCGGCATGGCATTAAAGCCATTGATGGCGTGTTGCACCAAAGTGTCTTCGCCTTGTTTGATGCGCGGTGCCCATTCATCGTTTTTGGTTACTTTGGGCGCACCGGGGATGGGCGAAGTTGCGCCGTGGCAGGCTTTGCAAGTTTTATCAAAAATTTCCGCGCCGCGCGATGCCATTTGGTCATCGCCCGCGCCACCCGATGCCGCAGGTGCGCTGGCTGCATCCGAAGCCGCCGCAGGCGCAGAAGCATCGCCAGATGCAGCAGGCGTTGCCGCAGGTGGGGGCGCAATATCTTTGGGCGCGCCCACAACCAACTGCCCTGTTGGCATAATGCGCGTTTCGGTGGCTTCTTTGGTGGTGGCGGCAACATCGGCGTAGTAACCGCTGCTGGCCAGCTTCATCAACAAGGCAACCACCGCAGCCACGATGATTACGCCGCAAACTAATGTAAACAAGGCTGAGCCTTGGGTTTTTTGTTTTGGATTCATGGGATATTTCTCACCATTGGGGGTTTGTGTTCAAAGTGTATGTTAATTGAGCTTAACATGATTTTGCGTGATTATACTGAATTTGCGGCTGGGTTTCCAAGTCAAAATAGCAGAGATTTTTTTGCGTAAATGCGGATTTTCGGGTATCCTTGCGCACTTTCTTGTACCCGTAGCTCAGTTGGAAGAGTGTCGGTTTCCGAAGCCGAAGGTCGCTGGTTCGATCCCAGTCGGGTGCGCTTATAAAAATCGCTGGTTTTGCTGGCGATTTTTTTGCGCCTGCGATTGGTGTTTACAGGTGTGCAAATTGCGTAAACAGCGAAACGCCGCAAGCAGGGATGGGCGGGCTTGCGGCGTTTCTAAATTTAAGCCCCGGTGGTTGGGGGGATAGGGCTTAAATCTGCTGCGCATTGTAGCGAAATGGGTTAATTTGTGCAAGAGAAATTTTGTGGGATGTGAAATTTTGTGAACAAATAGGTGGCTCGGCGTGGCATCCATAGGCAGCCTGAAAACGAAAAACACGCTTTGCCTGCGCAGCAAAACGTGTTTTTAGGGCGCAACCGTTTTCAGGCTGCCGATTATTTGCCAATCATGCGGTTGATGATTTTTTCCCCTTTGGCTTGGTGCACAATCGCCATCACGATATGCCCTGCCGCCAGCGCAAACAGCGCAAAGCCGAGCGTGCCGTGTAGCGCGTTGCCCAAGCCTGCCATCCATTTCACTTCCACGGGGGCTTTTTGCATGATGGTCATGCCGAATACAACCAAATCGCCGCGTGTTGAGCCTGCTTGGCGAATCAATGCCACCACGGGCACGGCAATCATCAGCGCGTAAATGGCGGCGTGCCCCAGTTTGACGATTAAATCGCCGTGCGGGCGGTTTTTGGCGTTCACCGCTGCCCAAATCGCGCGCAGCAGCACCAAGATGGTGAGCACGAAGCCTGTGGTTTTTTGCGCGCCTATCCAGCTGTAATCGTCTTGCATAAACATGATGGCGGTGAACAGCATAAAGGCAAAGGCGGCGGCCATTGTCCAGTGGAAAAAGCGGCTGATTGCGCCGTAGTATTGTGGGTTGTCCATAGTGTTCCTTGTTTATAGTGAATTGAATTTGAACGATTACTGCGTTGGCTCGTCTTACTGTACTACTTGTACTATCTGCTGTACTCGTTCAAATTGAATCCACTATATTATTGTTAAAAAAGCGGCGGATTATAGCGGAATTGGATGGCTGTGCTGTTTCTTGTTGTAAAAACTAGGGGCTGTCCTAGATAACTAGGACAAATCGTGCTTTACTAGTTGTTTTAAAAT
>NZ_JAUMZV010000071.1 GCF_030527935.1 Kingella sp. (in: b-proteobacteria) | reverse complement strand
AAAACAATTGGTAAGAAGTAATTTATCCTAGTTATCTAGGACAGCCCCAAAAATTGTATAACCTTGATGAATTATTAGAGTACGAAAAAAGAAAATTAAAAGAAATTTTTGATTAAGATTATAATTAAAATTTGCTTTTATCTCATCTGATGTTTGTATTGGTAGATTTAACCCGAAAGTTAGTATCGCAACGTTCTGAAAATCACAACTTCCATTTTCAGGCTACCTTTTCTTTATAATTTTATTCCATAAAATCACAACACCGCCACCATGCCCGAACTCCCCGAAGTGGAAACCACCCTGCGCGGCATCGCTTCGCATATTCTCAACCAAACCGTCTGCACCGTAACCGTCCGCCAGCCCAAGCTGCGCTGGCAAATCCCGCCCGTGCTGCCTGAAACCCTGCGCGGGCTGGTGGTGCGCGAATGCCGCCGCCGTGCCAAATATCTGCTGATTCGTTTTGACACAGGCGTGCTGCTGGTTCATCTGGGCATGTCGGGCAGCCTGCGGATTTGGCACGGCGGTGCGCCCGCAGCGGGTAAGCACGACCATGTGGACATTGCGTTTGCCAACGGCACGTTGCTGCGCTACCACGACCCGCGCCGCTTTGGCGCAATTTTGTGGCTGGCAGGCGCGGCGGAGCACCATGATTTGTTGAAAGATTTGGGCGTTGAGCCGTTAAGCGATGATTTTACGGCGGACTACCTGTCCCAAGCCCTGCAAAAGCGCGGCAGCCCCGTCAAAACCGCGCTGATGGACAACAAAATCGTGGTGGGTGTGGGCAATATTTATGCCAACGAAAGCCTGTTTCAGGCTGCCATCGCCCCGCAACGCGCCGCCAAATCGTTAAGCAAAACCGAATGCGCGGCTTTAACCGCCGCCGTTAAACACATCCTGCGCCGCGCGATTGAAACAGGCGGCAGCACCCTGCGCGATTTTGTGAACAGCGAGGGCAAAAGCGGCTATTTTCAGCAGGAATACAAGGTGTACGGCAGAGCCAACCAGCCCTGCGCCCAATGCGGCACGCCGATTGTCAAAACCGTTATCGGGCAGCGCGGCACGTTTTATTGCCCTGTGTGCCAAAAATAATGTCGTCTATCGTTTTCAGGCTGCCTCTGTATGATGAGGCAGCCTGAAACCTTGTTTAACCACGCGAAAAATTTTCCACTCGCCCCCTTGAATTCCCCAAACCCCGCCATTATGTAGGGAAGCGTTGTGGCGTGCGCCACCTTTCTTTTTAACCCCATAATCAGGAGACAACACATGAAAATCCGTCCTTTACACGACCGCGTGGTCATCAAACGCTTGGAAGCCGAAGAAAAAACCGCATCAGGCATTATTCTTGCGCCATCTGCGGCTGAAAAACCCGACATGGGTGAAGTGGTTGCCGTGGGCGAAGGCAAAATCGGCAAAGACGGTAGCCGCCGCGCTTTGGACGTTAAAGTGGGCGACAAAGTGATTTTTGGCAAATACAGCGGTCAAACTGTGAAAGCAGACGGCGTGGAATTGCTGGTGATGCGCGAAGAAGACATCTTCGGCATTGTGGAATAAGGCAGCCTGAAAACGCTTTTTTATTGTAAAACATCTATATTAAGGAATATTAAAATGGCAGCAAAAGAAGTTCAATTTGGCACAGAAGTGCGTCAAAAAATGGTAAACGGCGTGAACGTGTTGGCCAACGCGGTAAAAGTAACCCTAGGCCCCAAAGGCCGCAACGTGGTGCTTGACCGTTCGTTCGGTGGCCCGCACATCACCAAAGACGGCGTGACCGTAGCCAAAGAAATCGAATTGAAAGACAAATTTGAAAACATGGGCGCGCAAATGCTGAAAGAAGTCGCGTCCAAAACCAACGACGTGGCAGGCGATGGCACCACCACCGCAACCGTGTTGGCGCAATCCATCGTTGCCGAAGGCATGAAATACGTTACCGCAGGCATGAACCCCACTGATTTGAAACGCGGTATTGATAAAGCCGTTACCGCTTTGGTGGGCGAATTGGCAAACATCGCCAAACCTTGCGAAACCTACGAGCAAATCGCGCAAGTAGGCTCAATTTCTGCCAACTCTGATGAGCAAGTAGGCAAAATCATCGCCGATGCGATGCAAGAAGTGGGCAAAGAAGGCGTGATTACCGTGGAAGACGGCAAATCGTTGGAAAACGAGTTGGAAGTGGTTAAAGGGATGCAATTTGACCGTGGCTACTTGTCGCCTTACTTTGTGAACGATTTGGAAAAACAAATTGCAGGCTTGGACAATCCTTTTGTGTTGTTGTTTGACAAAAAAATCAGCAACATCCGCGACTTGCTGCCTGTGTTGGAACAAGTGGCCAAAACCAGCCGCCCCTTGTTGATTATCGCCGAAGACGTTGAAGGCGAAGCGTTGGCAACCTTGGTGGTGAACAGCATTCGCGGTATTTTGAAAACCGTTGCTGTAAAAGCCCCCGGTTTTGGCGACCGCCGCAAAGCCATGTTGCAAGACATCGCTATTTTGACTGGTGGCACGGTGATTGCCGAAGAAATCGGTTTGACTTTGGAACAAACCACTTTGGAACACTTGGGACAAGCCAAACGCATTGAAATCAGCAAAGAAAACACCACCATTATTGACGGCTACGGCGAAAAAGCGGCGGTGGATGCGCGCGTGAACGAAATCCGCAAACAAATTGAAACCGCAACCAGCGATTACGATAAAGAAAAATTGCAAGAGCGCGTGGCGAAATTGGCTGGTGGCGTGGCGGTGATTAAAGTGGGCGCGGCGACCGAAGTGGAAATGAAAGAGAAAAAAGACCGCGTGGACGATGCGCTGCACGCCACTCGCGCGGCGGTGGAAGAAGGCGTAGTGGCTGGCGGTGGCGTGGCTCTGCTGCGTGCCCGTGCGGCGTTGAAATCGGTGGAAACCGCCAATGCCGACCAAGAAGCCGGTGTGAAAATCGTGCTGCGTGCGATTGAAGCGCCACTGCGCCAAATCGTGGCCAACGCCGGCGGCGAGCCAAGCGTGGTGGTGAACAAAGTGTTGGAAGGCAAAGGCAACTTTGGTTTCAATGCGGGCAACGACACCTACGGCGACATGATTGCTATGGGCGTGCTAGACCCCGCCAAAGTAACCCGATCTGCGCTGCAACACGCCGCTTCTATCGCGGGCTTGATGCTGACCACCGAGTGCATGATTGCCGACATCCCCGAAGACAAACCCGCTGCTATGCCTGATATGGGCGGCATGGGTGGTATGGGCGGCATGGGTGGTTTCTAAACCGCGCCATTGCCATCCAAGCATTGTTTGAATAAACAAGCGTAAAAGGCAGCCTGAAAACTGGGAAACTGGTTTTCAGGCTGCCTTTTTGTGCAGGTGAGCATTGGGCTGTTTGACTATTTGAGACCTTTGCAAAAAAGCCTTTCCTTCGACAGCCGAAACCCAAACACAGGT
>NZ_JAUMZV010000070.1 GCF_030527935.1 Kingella sp. (in: b-proteobacteria) | reverse complement strand
AGCAACGACAGGCGATGGAGAGAAATCGGGATATGGGTGGGCGGAGTATTTAGGTAAAAGACAGCATAAATTCCCCTGCCCCCAAGGATTGCCACCATGAAAAAAATTGAAGCCATCATCAAACCATTCAAGCTAGACGACGTGCGCGAAGCCCTTACCGAAATCGGCATCACAGGCATGACCGTAACCGAAGTGAAAGGCTTTGGGCGACAAAAAGGGCACACCGAAATCTATCGCGGCGCGGAATACGCCGTTGATTTTTTGCCCAAAGTGAAACTAGAACTCGTGTTGCCCGACGAGATGCTGGAACGTGCGATAGAAACCATCGTAGAAACCGCCCGCTCGGGCAAAATCGGCGATGGCAAAATTTTTGTGTACCCTGTGGAACACGTTATCCGCATCCGCACAGGCGAAACCGACCACGCTGCGATTTAAGGCAGCCAGAAACGCAATTTAACGAAGCTAAACCATATTCCACCCATTTAACCCGCCCATGACGCTCCTATTCATCACCCTTGCCATCGTTCTCCTTGCCCTTGGCGCAATCGGCACGATTTACCCCGCCATCCCCAGCCTGCCGCTGATGTTTGCGGGCGCGTGGCTGATGGGCTACGCGCAAGACTACGCCGTTATCGGCACCACCACGCTGCTGGTGTTGTTTGTTGTGTCTGCCTTTGGCTTGGCGATGGATTTTGTGGCGGGGATGCTCGGCGCGAAATACACGGGTGCGAGCAAGGAAGCCTTGTGGGGCGCGTTTATTGGCGGCATTGTGGGCGCGTTTTTTGTACCAGCGGGCTTGATACTCGGACCGTTGCTCGGCGCAGCGATTGGCGAATTTGCCGACAAGCGCAATCTGTGGTTGGCGGGCAAAGTAGGCATCGGCGCGTTGGCAGGCTTTATTGTTGGCACGGTTGCCAAAGTGGGCGCGGCGTTGGGTATCGTGTTGATTATATTGGCGCAATATATTGTTTACTGGATTGGCTAGGGGCTGTTTACAATGGGTGTTGCGGCGGCTTATGCGCCATAAAACGGCATCTGCCGCGTTGAAAATACTCGCCTATGGACGGCATAGGCTCGCATTTTCGCCTTGCATCTGCCATTTTCTGACGCAAAATCCGCTCGCAAACCCATTGCAAACAGCCCCTAGGCAGCCTGAAAGCCCGTTATGCCCACCCACCGCCTATCCATCAACGATTTACTCCGCGCCTATGCCGATTTAAACCAAGCCGCCGAAGAGTTTGCCTATTTCGCGCAAACCCAATTAGGCAGCCTGAAAATCCAGTTTGATTTAGGTGCAACACCGCAACCCGTGGTATCACGCGCTGGTGGTGCAGCTTCCCGCGCTGGATGCGGCGCAACAGCAGCTATGGCAGCAATACCTAGCCGAGCGCGATATTGAAGTTTTTGCCCCTGCGAAATAATTTTCAGGCTGCCTTAAACCGCCCCACACCAATAACCCGTTTCATGGCGTTGCGCCGCCATACCCACGCTGTGTAGCCCAAACATTTGCCGATTAACCCCCTTTTCAGGCTGCCTTAAACCATCCTAATGACCACATCACCATGACCACACTCCGCACCCTAGCCCAACAACACATCCCCCAAATCACCCACCTGCCAGACGACAGCGCAGAAGCCCTAGAAGCCGAATGCACTTTGTGGGCAAACGACAGCACGCTGCTGATTGACAGCGACACCGCCCCCAGCATCGCCACGTTGCAAGCCGTTTCCGCGCAACTGGCATGGCTAGACCAACACCAAAGCGAAATCCTGCAACTTATCGCCGCCCGCAGCCGCCTAGCCCCGCCCAGCCAGCCGCAAATCGCCTACGCCGCCTTTTGGCTGGAAGACAACGCCAGCTTCTGCGACTTCGCCGTTTCCGCCGCCAACTGGGGCGAACAGCTTGCCGAATGCGCCCTAGAAAACGGAGAATTAACATTCAGCCAAATCAGCCACGCATAACGCCCAAGGCAGCCTGAAACCCTATTCACACAACCCTGCCAAGCCCAATATCCAACCGCACACAAAGGAAACCATCATGCAAACAACCCAACTCCCCTTTTTCGCCGTTATCCGCGCCACAGGCAGCGATGCCGCCGATTTTCTGCACAACCAATTTTCCAACGACATCAAAAACCTGCAAGCCAACCAAGCCTGCTACGCCACCTACAACACCCCCAAAGGGCGCGTCATCGCCAATCTTATCGCCCAAAACACAGGCAATGAAATCCTGCTTGCCCTTGCCGCCGATTTAGCCGAAGCCGTGGTCAAACGGCTAAAAATGTATGTGCTGCGCGCCAAAGTGCAATTTGAAATCCTGCCCGATTGGGGCGTGGCAGGCAGCCTGAAAAGCAACACGCCGCCCCAGCATCCCAGCGAACCGCAACTCTCGTTCCCCGTAAACGCACAAGGCGAAATCCAACTGCCGCACACAGGCAGCCTGAAAATCGCCCCACGCGCCGAGCTGCCCGCCTACGATGCCGCCGCCGAAGCCGCATGGCAGCAACACGAAATCCAAAGCGGCTATCCGTGGATTTGCGCCGCCACCAGCGAAAGCTGCGTCGCCCAAATGCTCAACCAGCACACCATCGGCGGCGTGCATTTCCGCAAAGGCTGCTACCCAGGGCAAGAAGTCATCGCCCGCGCCCAATATCGCGGGCAAGTCAAACGCGGGCTCGCCATCGCCAGCAGCCCCGCCGCCCAAAGCGCAGGCGCGCCCGTGCAAGACGAATCAGGCGCAGAAGCAGGCATCGTGCTCAACACATCAGGCAGCCTGAATTTGCTCGTTATCAAACACAGCGCAGCGCACAGCCCCCTGCGCGATGCCGCAGGCAACGCCTTTGCCGTGCAACATCTATTCTTCCCAACCAGCGACAACGAAAACAAGGAATAAACATGGCAGCCCTGCCCCGCAAACTCCCCAAATCCGCCGCCACCCTGCGCCGCCGCATGAACCTATGGGCACCGCTGCGCTATTCAGGCATCGTGGTTACGCATATTTCGCCCGATTTCACCCACCTGCGCGCCAAACTGCGCAACCTGCCCTACACGCGCAACATGAACGGCAGCCAATTTGGCGGCAGCCTGCTTTCCATCACCGACCCCATCTATTCCGTGATGCTGCTGGGCGCGCTGGGCGACAACTATTATGTGTGGGACAAATCCGCCGCCATTGACTTCATCAAACCAGGCTTCGGCGAAGTGTATCTGGACTGCAAACTCAACTACGACGACGTAGAACGCATCCGCGCCGCCACCGCAGGCGGCGACAAATACCTGCCCGAGTTCACCGTGCGCCTGTTTGACAAAAACGACGAAACCATCGCGCTCACCACGCGCGTGATTTATATTCGGCTGAAAAAGGAATTGCGCCCGTAAGGGTTTTGCGATGCCAAATGGATTTTCAGGCTGCCTATTGTGCTGTTATCAATAGGCAGCCTGAAAAAGGAGTATTACCATTATGAAAAAATCTATATTTATCTTATTTGTATATAGTGCATTGCGGCATATAGGACAAAATGGAGGCTAAAACCCGCTAGAAACCTTATCCTATAAGGTTGTAAACGGAGTTAAAACCTTTGAACACAAAAAATGCTTGGTAGTGTCCTAAAAAGTATGCTGCACTACTGTTCCTTCCCCCGCTGGCGGGAGAGAGAACAGATTGCGGAGTTTTTACCCAATACTGCTTGCTATCAACCATAATCAAGTCAGCATACTTTTTAGGACACCACCAAATGCTTTTTCTGTGGCTTAAAACAGGTCAAAAAAAACGGTAGCCGAAACGGTA
>NZ_JAUMZV010000002.1 GCF_030527935.1 Kingella sp. (in: b-proteobacteria) | reverse complement strand
AGGGGCATGGATGGACCAAGATTGTCGCGATAGCTTGTTTTATTAATTTTTTATTCAGGCTGCTTAACAATATTTTTCCCAAAGGACACCCCCATGCCCAAACTCCCCCTAACCTTAATCCTATTCACCCTAACCCTAACCGCCTGCGGCTTCAAAGGCGAGCTTTATCTGCCCAAAGAAAACGACAAAAACAAATTCGGCATCATCCAAACAGGCATAGACTTCCGCCGCGACGCATCCGAACCCACCGCGCCCGCCGCCAACCCCAACGATTTTATCCGTACCCCAATCAACGAAAACGAGGCTTCAACCCATGACTAAAATCTCCTATCCCCAACTCGCCGCCCAATACGGCACCCCGCTCTACGTTTACGACCAAGCCGCGCTCACCGCCGCTTTCGCCGCCTACACCCAAGCCTTTTCAGGCTGCCAACCGCTGGTGTGCTATGCGGTCAAAGCCAACGGTAATTTAAGCGTAATCCGCCATTTCGCCCAGCTTGGCAGCGGTTTTGACACCGTGTCCGCAGGCGAAATTGCCCGCGTGTTAGCCGCAGGTGGCGAAGCGGGCAAAATCATCTTTTCAGGCGTAGGCAAAACCGAAGCCGAAATGGAATACGCGCTGAACGCAGGCATCAAATGCTTCAACGTGGAAAGCCTGCCCGAGCTAGAACGGCTCAACAGCGTAGCCGCGCGGCTGGGCAAAATCGCGCCGATTTCCTTCCGCATCAACCCCGATGTGGACGCGAAAACCCACCCCTACATCTCCACAGGGCTCAAAGCCAACAAATTCGGCATAGCCATGCGCGATGCCGAGCAAGCCTATCAACGCGCCGCCAGCCTGCCGCATATCCAAATCATCGGCGTGGATTGCCACATCGGCTCGCAGCTCACCGACCTATCGCCGCTGATTGCCGCCTGCCAACGCCTGATTGCGCTGATTGACCGCCTAGCCGCGCAAGGCATCGCGCTGCAACATTTGGATTTGGGCGGCGGCGTAGGCATTGTGTACAAAGACGAACACACGCCCGATTTGCACGCCTACGCGCAAGCCGTTGAACCGCTGCTCAAAGCGCGCGGCTTATCGCTGGTGTTAGAACCTGGGCGCAGCTTGGTCGGCAACGCAGGCGTGCTGCTGACGCGCGTGGAATATGTGAAACGCGGCGAAGAGAAAAATTTTGTGGTGGTGGACGCAGCGATGAACGATTTGATGCGCCCCGCGCTGTATCAGGCGTATCACGTGGTGGAAAACGTGTCGCGCCCCGATGCGCCCAAAATCACCGCCGATATTGTCGGCCCGATTTGCGAAACAGCCGACTTTATCGGCAAAGAGCGGCAAATTGGCGCGGCGCAAGGCGATATTTTGGCGATTCGCAGCGCGGGCGCATACGCTTCCAGCATGGCAAGCAATTACAACGCGCGTTGCCGCGCAGCGGAAGTGATGATTGACGAGCAAGACAACAGCCGCTTGGTGCGCCGCCGTGAAACGATGGACGATTTGCTGGCGGCGGAACGGGAATATTTGTAAACGTGTTAGGCAGCCTGAAAATGAGATTTCAGGCTGCCTAAAATTTTGGGGAAAGACTGGGGATTGCCGTTGGGGCGCAAGTAACCATGTCGCTCACGATGCAGCCTGAAAACCAGTCGTAGGGTGTGCAGATTTTGCTGCGCACGCGGTTTCAGGCTGCATTATTAGCCGCATCGTTGATTGGGCATGGCTTGGGATAGGTTGCGTATAGATGATGCATTTGGCTTGCGTTCCGTTTGCCTGCGGGAAAAGGGAGTAGAATGGGAATGGCGTTTCAGGCTGCCTTGATGATTGCCATAAATGGTAAACGTGGCTCGGGGGTGCAGGGGGCTCTCCCCTGCTCGTGGTAGGCGGCGAAACGCCTGCTCTGGCAAAAATAGGGCAATGGGCAGCCTGAAACGCGTTTTTTTTTTATTTTTAGAACCTGTATTCACTATTTGCATAGGTATCTTTTATGCCTATGCAAATAGTGAATACAGGTTCTTACAAGGAGACCGAAACATGGAAATCATCGTGGATAGCAGCATGGCTGCGCTGGGTATTACTGATGTGGTGCTGGGCATTGCGCGCAATCTTGACCCTGCTGCGCCGTTGGGCGATGCCTTTGAGCGGCAATGGCGCGAAAGGGAACAATGGGCGTTGCAAGCTGATGTGGACGAGATGGCGGGCAATCCTGTGGTGGCGGGCTATATGGAGATGCTGGGCAAGGTGGGCAGAAGTGCGAAGAAAAATCCGCCTACGGTGTTGGCGTTGCTGAAAAATATCCAGCGGCGCGGCAATATTCCGCGCGTGAACAGCATTGTGGATAGCTACAATTTGGCAGCGTTGCAGTCGCTGCTGGCGATTGGGGCGCATGATTTTCTCAAGATGGTGTTTCCGCTGACGTTTGCGGTGTGCGGCAAGGAGGATACTTTTTTGCCGATTGCGTCCACGCCGAAGCACGTGGCGGCAACGGATTTTGTTTACCGCGACACGCAGGGGATTATGGCGTGGCTGGACGTGCGGGATTCGGAGCAATATAAATTGGACGAGCAAACGCGCGATGTGTTGTTTGTGATTCAGGGCAACGCGCACACGAGCGTGGCGATGCGGCTGGACGCGCTATCGTGCATTGAGACGAATTTGAAGGCGTGTATGCCGCTGGCGACGTTTGAGATGCGGGTGGTGCAGGTGGCGGGGTTAGCGGGTGGTTTCAGGCTGCCTGAAACAATCGCTGCCAATGCGCGGGCAAAAATCAACTATAATTTCAGCTTATTAAAGGCAGCCTGAAACGGCAAATCCCGCTTTCAGGCTGCCTTAATCTTGATTGCAACAACAAGGAGTATCAATGTCTGTCTGCAACACAACACGGAATGGACATTCCTATGTGGTCGCGCTGTTGGGCGCGGCGGTGGTGGCGGTGCCGCTGTTTAAACGGCTGGGGCTAGGCTCGGTGCTGGGCTATTTGGCGGCGGGGCTGGCGATTGGCAAATTTGGACTGGGGCTGTTTGCCGATGGGCAGACGATTTTGCACGTTGCCGAGCTGGGGGTGGTGATTTTTCTGTTTGTGATTGGCTTGGAGATGAAGCCGTCGCATTTGTAGCATTTGCGGCGGCAGATTTTTGGGCTGGGCAGTTTGCAGGTGGTGATTGCGGCAGCGTTGCTCACCGTGGTGGGCATGGCGTTTGGCTTTGCGTGGCAGGTGTCGTTTGTGGGCGCGGCGGGCTTTGTGCTGACTTCTACGGCGATTGTGATGGCGTTGCTGTACGACCCCGAGCAGGCAGGAAATTTCTCCAACAAGGCGATGATGGACGAAGCCAGACGGCAAGACGCGCGGGTGAAAGAAGTGGTGCAGGCGATGTTGAATGGGGAGAAGGATTGGGACGAGCGGGTGTAGGCTGATGGGTTTTCAGGCTGCCTATATGTGCGGGGATAAAAAGGCAGCCTGAAAACGGAAAATATGGTTTCAGGCTGCCTTGGCTTTATCAGTACAACAAAGGCAGCCTGAAACACAGTTCAGCCTAACCAAAAAATCCAACTACCCATCAAGTCAACCACTACGCCAGCGCACGGCTTGCAAGCAAGCCGTAGGAAACGCGGGGCAAGCATTGCAAGCCGCCCATATTCCCGCCCGCGCCCCAAGCCACGCATCGCATTTCAGGCTGCCCAATCATCCGCTAACACGCTACTTATGCCATTGTTATTTTGGCTTACCATCCAACCAAAAAGCAGCCTGAAAGCGCATTCATCCGCTTTCAGGCTGCCTATTATTTCGCCGCTTCTTCGCCTTCATCAGGCTTTTTTTCATAATCCATCAACGACAAACCATCCAGCGAGCCATCTTCGCCTGCCGTGCCGTTTTTCTTGCTGTTGAGCTTGATTTGCAAGCGCAGGTCGTTTTCAGAATCGGCATTGCGCAGCGCATCTTCGTAGGAAATCATGTCGGCTTCATATAAATCAAACAAGGCTTGGTCAAACGTTTGCATGCCAATATCGCGCGATTTCGCCATGATGTCTTTGATGCCATGCACTTCGCCGTGCAAAATCAGTTCCGAAATCAAGGGCGAATTAAGCAAAATCTCCACCGCCGCGCTGCGCCCTTTGCCTGTTTTGCGCGGAATTAAGCGTTGCGAAATAAAGCCTTTCAGGTTAAGCGACAAATCCGTCAAAAGCTGGGTGCGGCGTTCTTCGGGGAAAAAATTGATAATGCGGTCAAGGGCTTGGTTGGAGTTATTGGCGTGCAGCGTTGCCATGCACAAATGCCCTGTTTCGGCAAACGCCAGCGCGTAGTCCATCGTTTCGCGGTCGCGGATTTCGCCAATCAAAATCACATCGGGGGCTTGGCGTAGCGTGTTTTTCAGCGCGGCAAACCAGTTTTGCGTGTCCACGCCCACTTCGCGCTGCGAAATAATGCAGTTTTTATGCGGGTGCACATATTCAATCGGGTCTTCAATGGTGATGATGTGTCCGTTGCTGTTTTCGTTGCGGTAATCAATCATCGCCGCCAGCGAAGTGGATTTGCCCGAGCCTGTGCCGCCCACAAAAATCACCAAGCCGCGTTTTTCCATCACCACGTCTTTTAACACGGGCGGCAGTTTCAAATCGTCAAATTTGGGGATGTCGCTGGTAATCACACGGCAAACCAGCGTGGCTGCGCCACGTTGAATCATGGCGTTAATCCGAAAGCGCGACACGCCCGCCAAGCTAATGGCAAAGTTGCATTCGTTGGTTTCGGCAAATTCAATCGCTTGTTTTTCATCCATAATGGAGCGGGCGATTTGCGCGGTGTGCTCGGCAGATAGCGGCTTGTCGCTTAATTTGGTTACTTTGCCGTCCAGCTTCATGGCGGGCGGATAGCCTGCGGTGATAAATAAATCCGAACCTTTGTTTTTAACCATGTGGGTCAATAGGTTGTGGATAAATTTTTTCATTTCTTCGTTTACGGGGGCGATGGTGGTTGTCATGATTCCTCGTTAGGATTGAGTTAAAAAATGTGAATTTTAGCGATTTTGAAAGCATTTGTCGTGCCAAAGTGCCGCGCTGTTATCTTTGCGTGTAACAAAATTTTGCGCTTTAAAATTCTAATAAAATAACTTTTTGCAAACTATTGTATGTTAAGTTTTGTTGTTTTAAGATAATGTTTGAATAACAAAAATAAAGCAAAACACGACTTCACAAGTTTTTTGACTTTATTTACCAAGGAAATCACACAATGCAACAAGCGGTTATGTTAGACAAAATTGACTTAAAAATCCTGCAAGTATTGCAAGAAAATGGGCGGTTGAGCAATGTAGAACTATCGGAGCGCGTTGCGCTGTCGCCATCGCCTTGTTTGCGCCGTTTGAAACAGCTGGAAGACAACGGCATCATCCGCCGCTATGCCGCGCTGCTCTCGCCTGTGTCGCTCGGCTTGGGGCTGCAAGTGATGATTCGCGTAACCACCGATAAATCCGCGCAGGCGCGTGTTGAATTTGAAAGCGCGGTGCAAACGTGGTCGGAAGTGTTAAGCTGCTTTGCGCTCACGGGCGAATCGGATTATCTGCTGCACGCCTTTTTTACCGATATGAACGCCTTTTCGCATTTTGTGTTGGATGTGCTGCTTTCGCATAATTGCGTGTTGGATGCCAAATCTAGCTTTGTTTTAAAAGAGATAAAAAGCACCACCGCGCTGCCGTTGTTGCATCTTGCGCCGTAATAATCGGGCAGTCGCTGTGTAAACCTGTTTTCAGGCTGCCTGAAAGATTTACAAACTGTGTATAATTGTAAACCTGCATTGTTTGGCAGCCTGAAATCATGTTAATCGCACTCAACAAACCCTATGGCTATATCTGTCAATTTTCGCCACACGAAAAACACCCGAGCTTAAAAGAATTGGTCAACCTGCCCAACGTTTACCCCGCAGGGCGGCTAGACACCGACAGCGAAGGCTTGCTGCTGCTCACCGACAACGGGCAACAACAAGCCCGCATCGCCCACCCGCGCTTTAAGCTCGTCAAAACCTACTGGGCGCAACTAGAAGGCACGCCCAACTCCGAGCAAATCGCGCAATTAGAACAGCCCATGAATTTGGGCGATTTCATTGCCCAGCCCGCGCAAACCCGTCTGCTCACGCCCGCCGAAGTCGCTCGCATCTGGCAGCGCGACCCGCCCGTGCGCTATCGCAAAACCGTGCCCGATTTTTGGCTAGAAATCCGCATCGCCGAAGGCAAAAACAGGCAAGTCAGGCGGATGACCGCCAAAGCACACTATCCCTGCTTGCGGCTGGTGCGAACAGGCATCGGGCGCATCAATTTATTTGATTTAGACTTGCCACTGCGAAGCTGGCAAACCCTATCCACCCTACCTTAAACAACGGAAAACATTATGAAACTACACCAAACCGTCTCCGCAGAAGTACAAAAAGCCTTTGACGCAGCTAATCTTTCAGGCTGCCCCATCGCCCTGCAACCCGCCAAAGATGCTAAATTTGGCGATTTCCAAATCAACGGCGTGATGGGCGCGGCAAAATCGCTCAAACAAAACCCGCGCGAATTGGCGCAAAAAGTGGCCGATTTGCTCACCAGCAATCCCTTGTTTACCGCCGCCGAAGTGGCGGGGCCGGGCTTCATCAACCTGCGCCTGAACCCCGAATTTCTCGCCGCGCAGCTCAACGCCGCCGACAGCCGCTTGGGCGTTACCCCCGCCGAAAAAAGCAAAATTGTGGTGATTGATTATTCATCGCCCAACCTTGCCAAAGAAATGCACGTGGGGCATTTGCGTTCCAGCATCATTGGCGACAGCTTGGCGCGCGTGCTCGGCTTTTTGGGGCACAAAGTGATACGCCAAAACCATGTAGGCGACTGGGGCACGCAATTTGGCATGCTGGTTGCCTACCTTGCCGAGCAGCAGCAAAACGATGCCAATTTCCGCTTGGCGGATTTGGAGCAGTTTTACCGCAACGCCAAAGTGCGTTTTGATGAAGACGAAAATTTCGCCAACACCGCGCGCGAATATGTGGTGAAACTGCAAAGCGGCGATGAGACTGTGTTGGCTTGGTGGCGCAAATTTGTGGATATTTCGCTGCAACACGCCGAAACCGTGTACGAAAAATTGGGCTTGCTGTTGGAGCGCGGCGATGTGGCGGGCGAATCGTCTTACAACGATGATTTGCAAAACGTGGTGGACGAGCTGCTGCAACGCGGCTTGGCGGTAGACGAAAACGGCACCAAAGTGATGTTCTTGGACGAATTGAAAAACCAAGACGGCGACCCGCAGCCCTTTATCATTCAAAAACAAGACGGCGGCTTCCTATACGCCACCACCGACTTGGCTTGCGTGCGCCACCGTGTGCGCAATCTGCACGCCGACCGCATTATTTATGTGGTGGACACGCGCCAATCGCTGCACTTTCAGCAACTGTTTGCCGCCACGCGCAAAGCAGGTTGGCTGCCTGAAAACGTGGAAGGCGACTTTATCGGCTTTGGCACGATGATGGGCAAAGACGGCAAGCCGTTCAAAACCCGCTCGGGCGACACGGTGAAACTGGTGGAATTGCTGGACGAAGCCACCGAACGCGCCACTGCTTTGGTGAAAGAGAAAAACCCCGAATTGCCCGCTGACACCGCTGCCAAAATTGGTCGCGCCGTGGGCATTGGCGCGGTGAAATACGCCGATTTGAGCAAAAACCGCAACAGCGATTACATCTTTGATTGGGAGAATATGCTTTCGTTTGAAGGCAATACCGCGCCTTATTTGCAATATGCTTATACGCGGGTGCAAAGCGTGTTGCGCCGCGCGGGGGCTTGGAACGAAACCGCTGCGTTGCAAATCAAAGAGCCGCTGGAACAACAGCTTGCTGTTGAATTGCTGAAATTTGAAGATGTGTTAAACAGCGTGGCGGAGACTTCTTTCCCGCATTACTTGGCAAATTATTTGTATCAGCTCGCTGCCTTATTTAGCCGTTTCTACGAAGCCTGCCCGATTTTGAAAGCCGAAGGCGCAACACGCGACACCCGCTTGCAGTTGGCAAAATTAACAGGCGAAACGCTGAAAACAGGGCTGGGGCTGCTGGGCATTGAAGTATTGGATGTGATGTAAGCAGCATGGTTTTGGCTTGGCTGAAACTTTTGGTTTTCAGGCTGCCTAATAAGGCGGCTGTGTAAAATAGGCTTTAACCTGCGCAGATTGATATGGATGCGCGGGTTAAAGCCTACTCTGCGTTTATCCCATCATCTGAACAGCAAGGCATTAGGCAGCCTGAAACCTTTGCAAAACCCCATAGGCAGCCTGAAAACCAAATCAACAAAATCAAAACGCATACAGCGCGTTTCAACGCATTCCCACCCAACCCCTTTTTGGAAAACCCACCATGAAAAACATCGTTATCCTGATTTCAGGGCGTGGCAGCAATATGCAGGCGATTGTGAACGCGGGCATTGCCAACGCCCGCATCGCCGCCGTGTTGTCCAACAATACCGAAGCCGCTGGCTTGGCTTGGGCGGCAGAACGTGGCATCGCCACCGCCGCGCTCAATCACAAAGATTTCGCCAGCCGCGCCGATTTTGACCGCGCCATGATGAAACTGATTGACCAATACGCCCCCGATTTGGTGGTGCTGGCGGGCTTTATGCGGATTTTAACCCCCGAATTTTGCGCCCATTACGCCAACCGCTGCATCAACATCCACCCATCGCTGTTGCCTTCGTTCACAGGGCTGCACACGCATCAACGCGCCTTGGACGAAGGCTGCCGCGTTTCAGGCTGCACCATCCATTTTGTAACCGAAATGTTGGACAACGGCGCGATTATCGCGCAAGGCGTGGTGCCGATTTTGGACGGCGACACCGAAGACAGCATCGCCGCGCGGGTGTTGCAAGTGGAACATCAACTCTTGCCGCAAGCGGTGGCGGATTTTGTTTCAGGCAGCCTGAAAATCGTAGGCAAGCGGGTGGAACGCGCCGCGCCCCGCGCCGATGCCACCGCGCAACTGTTGGCATAAGGAACACGCATGAAACGTCTCGCCGCTTTATTTTGCTTACTCGTCACCCACGCGGTTTACGCCGAAATCCCGCAATCCGCCCGCGCCCAATATCGGGCGAGCTTGGGCATCCCCGCCACGCTGTCGTTTGACCGCGATGGCGAGCAATACCGCATCATTGCCCAAATCAACGTGCCACTTTACAAAATGCGCTTTGAAAGCGGCGGCACAATTGACGGCGAACAGCTCAAACCCAGCTACTACCGCGACATCCGCAACGGCAAAGAATACGCATCCGCCCAGTTTTCAGGCAGCCGCGTGCGACTGGGCAAAAAAGACGGCAAACATACCGAAACCGCCCAAGGCGCGGTGATGGATTTGTTTTCGCTCACATGGCAACTGGCGTTTAACCACGGCAAACTGCCCACGCCGCTGATGATTACCAACGGCAAAAAGCTCTACCCCATCAACCGCTTAACCCCCGCCAACGGCAAAACCATGGCCATAGGCAGCCTGAAAACGCGCACCCAAGCCTTTACCCTGCGCCACGACAGCGACCAAATCTTTCTCGCCCTTGCCAGCGATTTGGGCAACGTGCCCGCGCTGATTCGCTACAACGTGGGCGGCAAAAAATACAGCCTAACGCTTAAAGCCGTGCAAATGGATGGGCAGCAGCCCACACCAGCGCAATAGGCAGCCTGAAACGGCAAATTCACTATTCAACACCACACCCCAAGGAACACACCATGCAAAGCCTTTATCTCCCCATCAAATACGCCCATCTGTTTTTCGTTACGATAACCATCATCCTGTTTAACCTACGCTTTTGGCTACGCACCATGCAGCCCGAAAAGCCGCTGCCCATCATCCTGCGCGTGCTGCCGCACATTAACGATTCCATGCTGCTGTTCACAGGCATGCTGATGATGCAGATTGTGCCGTGGCAGCCCTTTGGCGCAAACAAATGGCTGGGCGTGAAACTGCTGCTGGTGCTGGCATATATTTTTGTCGGCGCATTTTGCCTGCGCGCCACACCCCGCAGCAGCAAATGGTTTGGGCTGTATGGCGTGGGGATGCTGATTGTTTTGACCATTATTTATTTGGCGCATTGGAAGCCGTTGTAGGGCAGCGGCAGCCTGAAAACGCCATAGTGCAGGCTTCAACGCACGCAATTTCCCATCGCAACCGCGTGGCGTGAAGCCTGCCCGATTCTATTTTCAGGCTGCCATCTTTTCTCTTAACAAAACTTGTTGCTTTGTAAATTTTTTGTTAATATTTTCCCAGTCGCTTACAACAGCACCACTTATTGCGGCTTTCTTCCTATTTTTTCAAACACATATAAATAGAGGGCACACTTATGAATCCCATGTACATCACATTTGGCTTGTATCTGGTTGCCGTTCTTGGTATTGGCTTGGTCGCCTATTTTTCCACCAAAAATTTTGATGACTATATTCTCGGCGGGCGCAGCTTGGGCGCGTTTGTAACCGCCATGTCGGCAGGCGCGAGCGATATGTCGGGCTGGCTGCTGATGGGCTTACCAGGGGCAATTTATCTTTCGGGCTTTTCCCAAGCGTGGATTGCGATTGGTTTGACCATCGGCGCGTATTTCAACTGGCTTTGGGTGGCAGGGCGGCTGCGTGTGCACACCGAGCACAACAACAACGCGCTCACGCTGCCCGATTATTTTTACCATCGCTTCGGCAGCAAAAGCGTGGCGATTAAATTAAGCTCGGCGTTTATCATATTGTTTTTCTTTACCATTTATTGCGCTTCGGGCGTGGTGGCGGGCGCACGCTTGTTCCAAAGCCTGTTTCCCAATATGACTTATATGCAAGCGATGTGGCTGGGCGCGGGCGCAACCATTGCCTACACCTTTATCGGCGGCTTCCTTGCCGTAAGCTGGACGGACACGGTGCAAGCCACGTTGATGATTTTTGCGCTGATTTTAACCCCCGTGATGGTGTATTTAGCCGTGGGCGGGGCTGACCAAGTGTCCGCCGCCATTCAGGCTGCCACTGTTGCCAACGATAAGCAATACAACAGCTTGCTCACAGGCACAACCTTTGTGGGCATCGTCTCCACCGCTTCTTGGGGCTTGGGCTACTTTGGGCAGCCGCACATTTTGGCGCGCTTTATGGCGGCGGAAACCGTGAAATCGCTGACCAACGCTCGCCGCATCGGCATGACGTGGATGATTGCTTGCCTGCTGGGCGCGGTGATGGTGGGCTATTTTGGCATCGCTTATTTTGGCGCGCATCCCGAGCAAGTGGGCAGTATGCAGGGCAACCCCGAGCGCGTGTTTATTGCGCTGACCACGCTGCTGTTTAACCCTTGGATTGCGGGTGTGGTTTTGTCGGCAATTTTGGCGGCGGTGATGTCCACGCTGTCGGCGCAGCTTTTGCTGTGTTCCAGCGCGATTACCGAAGATTTCTACAAAGGCTTTTTCCGCCCCAACGCCACGCAATCGGAATTGGTGTGGATTGGGCGCGGCATGGTGCTGGCGGTGGCGGGCATTTCCATCATCATCGCCGCCAACCCCGAAAACCGTGTGCTGGGCTTGGTTGCCTACGCTTGGGCGGGCTTTGGCGCGGCGTTTGGCCCGCTGGTGATTTTGTCGCTCACATGGCGACGCTTAACCGAAAAAGGCGCGCTCGTGAGCATGATTACAGGCGCGGTGGTGGTGGTGCTGTGGGCGGAAGTGGTTAATCCGCTGCTGGCAAAAGCCAACTTGCCCACCCTGTATGAAATCGTCCCTGGCTTTATCGTTGCCTTGCTCGCCGCTTGGGCGGTTTCGCTGAACGACAAAACGCCCGAAGAAAACGTGTTGGCGCGGTTTGACCAAGCGTGCGATGCGTTTAACAAAGCCAAGTGATAGATAGGCAGCCTGAAAACGTGTGGATGCGGTTTTCAGGCTGCCTTAATTGTTGGGGGGTGGGGATGGATGGGGTTGCGGGTGATTGCAAATGGGGGATAAAGCATTTTCAGGCTGCCTTAACCACCTGATGCAGCCTGAAACCCATCGTAGGTGCCACTTTGTTGCGTATGCGGTTGGCAAGACAACCAAACCGCAAACCAAACCACAACGGCTTATCGTCCAAAACATCCAACCACCCTACCCTATTTTCAGGCTGCCTTACCCCCATGACCCAAAACGTCCTACTGCTACACGGCTTGCACATGACCGCCCTTGTGATGAAACCGCTGGGCAAACGCCTTGCCGCGCACGGTTTCACGCCGCACTATTTCAGCTACCCCACCACCCAAGGCAGCCTGAAAAGCCACGCCATCGCGCTCGCCCGCCACATCCAGCGCAACCACATCCTGCCCACCCATTTCGTTGCCCACAGCCTTGGCGGCTTGCTGCTACGCCACCTTGCCGCCATCCACCCCGAGCTGTTGCAAGCCCTCGCTGTAACGCTTGGCTCGCCGCATCAAGGCAGCCAAACCGCCCAGCGCGTCAGGCAAATCATGCCGCGCGTGCTGGGCGATTCGTGGCAAAACGCGCTGGATGGCAGCCTGCCCAACCAGCCCCTGCCGATAGAATGCGGCAGCATTGCAGGCACCGTTTCATCAGGCTTGGGGCTGCTGGTAACCCAGTTTGCCGAACCCAACGATGGCACAGTCGCCCTTGCCGAAACCGCGTTGCCCAACAGCCAGCAGCTTATCGTGCCGTGCAGCCATTCGGGCTTATTGTTTGACAGCGAAGTCGCCCTGCAAGTCGCTTATTTTTTGCAACACGGGCGGTTTAAGGGAACGGCAGCCTGAAAAACGATAATCCGCGCAATAGGCAGCCTGAAACCTTTGCCAAACCCGTAACCGATGGAGCGTCGGCGGCTCGCCGACATCTTGCTAACCAACACAATCATTTGGCGACGAGCCGTCGCCGCTCCATTTTCAATTTCAGGCTGCTGTTAGGTGTTTTGCAAAGATTTCAGCCTGAAAGCCAAAGGCTTCAACCAAGTTAAAACGATTAAACCAATTTTCCACAAAACCCAAACCCATTTTCAGGCTGCCCCCACAGCCCCGCCCTATTCCCTTCCCCCAAGCTGCCCACAGGCAGCCTGAAACTCCCAGCCCTTCAACCCACACACAGAAAGGACACTTAAACCATGTTCCAATTCGCCCACCCCACCCAATCCCCCCTGCGCCAAGCCATCACCCAAGCCTATCGCCGCGATGAAACCGAAGCCGTAACCGATATGCTGCAACGCGCCCAAATGACCGAAGCCGAACGCGCCGCCGCCAGCGAGCTTGCCCGCAAACTCGTGGTGCAAGTGCGCGCCAATCGCACCAAAGCCAACGGCGTGGATGCCCTGATGCACGAATTTTCCCTATCCAGCGCAGAAGGCATCGCCCTAATGTGCCTTGCCGAAGCCCTGCTGCGCGTCCCCGATGCCGCCACCCGCAACGAACTCATCCAAGACAAACTATCAGGCGGCAACTGGCAATCCCATCTGGGCAACAGCCCATCGCTGTTTGTCAACGCATCCGCATGGGGCTTGCTGCTCACAGGCAAGCTCACATCCCACAGCAGCGACACCCTAGCAGGCAGCCTGAAAAGCGTATTAGCCAAAGGCGGCGCACCGCTGATTCGCAAAAGCATAGACTACGGCATGCGCCTGATGGGCAAACAATTTGTCAGCGGGCAAACCATAGAAGAAGCCCTTGCCAACGGCAAAGAGCGCGAAAAAATGGGCTACCGCTATTCCTTTGATATGCTGGGCGAAGCCGCCATGACCGCCGCCGATGCCGAGCGTTATTTTCAAGACTATGTGAACGCCATCCATGCCATCGGCAAAGATGCCCAAGGCGCAGGCGTGTATGACGGCAACGGTATCTCCGTCAAACTCTCCGCCATCCACCCCCGTTATGTTCGCGCCCAACACAGCCGCGTGATGAGCGAACTGCTGCCCAAGCTTAAACAATTATTCGTACTCGCCAAACAATACAACATCGGGCTCAACATTGATGCCGAAGAAGCCAACCGCCTAGAACTCTCGCTAGACCTAGTTGCCGCGCTGGTTGCCGACCCCGATTTAGCAGGCTACAACGGCATCGGCTTGGTGGTGCAAGCCTACCAAAAACGCTGCCCCTTTGTGATTGACTACCTGATAGACCTAGCCCGCCAACACAAACAACGCCTGATGGTGCGCCTGGTTAAAGGCGCGTATTGGGACAGCGAAATCAAATGGGCGCAAGTAGAAGGGCTCAACGGCTACCCCGTTTACACCCGCAAAGTCCATACCGACATCTCCTATCTCGCCTGCGCCCGCAAGCTGCTGGACGCGCAAGATGCCATCTTCCCCCAATTTGCCACCCACAACGCCTACACCCTTGCCGCCATCTACCAAATGGGGCAAGGCAAAGACTTTGAACACCAATGCCTATACGGCATGGGCGAAACGCTGTACGACCAAGTGGTCGGCGAACAAAACCTAGGCAGACGCTGCCGTATGTATGCCCCCGTGGGCACACACGAAACCCTGCTCGCCTATTTGGTGCGCCGCCTGCTGGAAAACGGCGCGAACACATCGTTTGTCAGCCAAATTGTTGATGAACACATCAACCTAGACGAACTCATCCGCAGCCCATTTGAAACCATTGAACAAGACGGCATCCAAGCCAACAGCCATCTGCCGCTGCCCGCCAACCTTTACGGTGCAGCCCGCCAAAACTCGCGCGGCATAGACTTTGCCAACGAAATAGAACTGCAAAGCCTAGAAGGCAGCCTGAAAGCCCCCTGCGCGCAAAGCTACACCGCCACATCGCTGATTAACGGCCAGCCCGTAGCCGATGGCGAAGCGCAAGCCGTGCGCAACCCCGCCGACCACAGCGATATAGTTGGTAGCGTAACCTTTGCCAACGCGCCCACCGCCACCGCCGCCATTGATGCCGCCCTAGCCGCGCAAACCCAATGGGCGGCCACCCCCGCCGCCGAGCGCGCAGGCAGCCTGAAACGCTTTGCCGACCTGCTGGAACAACACACCCCCGCCCTGATGATGCTCGCCGTGCGCGAAGCAGGCAAAACCCTAGCCAACGCCATCGCCGAAGTGCGCGAAGCCGTGGACTTCTGCCGCTATTACGCCCACGAAGCCGAGCACACCCTAGCCAACCACGCCAGCGGCAAAGGCGTGATGATTACCATCAGCCCGTGGAACTTCCCGCTCGCCATCTTCACCGGCGAAACCATCGCCGCGCTGGCAGCAGGCAACACCGTGGTCGCCAAGCCCGCCGAGCAAACCAGCCTAATCGCCCACTACGCCGTGCAACTGATGCACCAAGCAGGCATCCCCGCCACCGCCTTGCAGCTTGTGCTGGGCGCGGGCGATGTGGGCGCAACGCTCACCCAAGACCCGCGCATCGCAGGGGTCATCTTCACAGGCTCAACCGAAGTTGCCCAACTCATCAACCGCACCCTTGCCCAGCGCGAAGACTACCCCGTACTGATTGCCGAAACAGGCGGGCAAAACGCCATGATTGTGGACAGTACCGCCCTGCCCGAGCAAGTGGTCGCCGATGTCATCAATTCCGCCTTTGACAGCGCAGGACAACGCTGCTCCGCGCTGCGCATTTTGTGTTTGCAAGACAGCATCGCCGACAAAACCCTTGCCATGATTAAAGGCGCGATGGACGAATTAAACGTAGGCAATCCCGTGCTGCTGGAAACCGACATCGGGCCCGTTATCGATGGCGAAGCCCAAGCCAACCTGCTTGCCCACATTGAAAAAATGAAAAGCGTGGCGAAGTCGTATCACGAAGTCAAAATGCAGCCTGAAACCACCGAGCGCGGCACATTTGTCGCCCCCATTTTGTTTGAACTCAACGATTTGAGCGAACTCAAACGCGAAGTGTTTGGCCCTGTGCTACACGTTGTCCGCTATCGCAGCGAAGAGCTAGACCAACTGGTTGAACACATCAACCGCACAGGCTACGCGCTCACCCACGGCATCCACAGCCGCATAGACAGCCGTATCAACCAAATCTGCAGCCGCGTGGAAGCAGGCAATGTGTATGTGAACCGCAATATTGTCGGCGCGGTGGTCGGCGTGCAGCCATTTGGCGGGCACGGCTTATCGGGCACAGGCCCCAAAGCAGGCGGCGCATTCTATTTGCAACGCCTAAGCAGCCTGAAAAACTGGATTGCCCCCACCACCGAGCAAGGCTTCGCCCACGAAACCGCGCTCTACACCATCCAAGAGCTGCTGCCGCACATCCCGCTCACGCAGCCTGAAAAACGCCAAATCGCCGAAACACTCGGCACCGCCCGCGTGTTCAGCCTTGCCGACAGCAGCCTAGATTTGCCCAGCTGCACAGGCGAAACCAACCGCATCACATGGCAAGCCCCCGCCGCCGTGTGGCTCTACGGCGGCACGCTCGCCCAAGCCCTTGCCGCGCTCGCCGAAATCAGCGCGATGGGCAGCGTGGTGATTGTCAGCCCCGAGCATCCGCTTGCCACCTACGCCAGCCAATTCATCGCCTACCTGCGCGTGGACGGCACACCCGAGCAATCCGCCGATATAGATGCCGTGGTCGCCCTAGAAGCCCTGCCCAGCGCGCTCAAACAAACCCTAGCCGCACGGCAAGGCGCAATCGTTCGCCTAATCGATGCCCGCGAAACGCTCAACACCTTGCAGCTTTATCACGAAGTCTCATGCAGCGTGAACACCACCGCCGCAGGCGGCAACGCCAGCCTGATGGCGATGGGGGATAAATAGCGCGGGGATTTAGCGTAAAAGCAAATTTCAGGCTGCCTTTGTTGACCAGCAAAGGCAGCCTGAAAATCTATTTACACCCCGCCAAACTTCGTTTCAGGCTGCCCCAGCATCCTTAGGGTGTGCAGCTTTGCTGCGCACGCCGTTGCACCACTAGCCAACGCCAAAGGCAGCCTGAAAATAAATAAAGCCATTTCAGCCAACTCCCCACGCCAGCGCACGGCTTGCAAGCAAGCCGTAGGAACGCGGGGCAACCATTTCAGGCTGCCCAACATCCACCCCCACGCCCCAAGCCCTACATCACATTTCAGGCTGCCCCATCCAAAGGCAGCCTGAAAACAAAACCGTTCAGCATTCAGCCCAACGATTTTCTACTGGATAAATTGCTTTTCAGGCTGCCTAACGCTTCACAACTGTTTAATGCTACTGCATTTTCCCCTACGTCCAGCCGAACGGAGCATCCTTTTTTCGGAAAAAAGCGTGCGCTTGTTCGACGACGCACGAAGTGCGGCTAGTTCGCACGCGCCGGAAAAAGGATGCGCAGTGAGGGAAGTTCGCGCAGCGAACCTGCACGTCGGGGTCACCTTTCTTTTGCTTTGAACCTGTATTCATTATCCGCGCGAATAGATTTTGCGTCATAAAAGCATGGATACAAGGCGCAAAGCGCAGCAAGGTGGACACCTTGCGAGCATTTGCAACGCCGTAGCCATGTTTTTAGGCCGCAAAAGCTGTCGTGTGGATGATGAATGCAGGTTCACACTTTGGCGAAGCAAAGAAAATTAAGTGCCTCGCTGGCATGAAGCGCATGATTAAAGCTAAAAACCTGTATTCACTATTTTCAGGCTGCCTTAATATGTAACGATAAAAGGCAGCCTGAAACCCTACAAACAACGCTTGATACTACACGGGGTGCTGGGGCTTGCCCCTGCTCGTGGTAGGTAGCGAAACGCCTGCTCTGGCAAAAGATAGCTTACCCACCCAAGCCAGCCAACCCCCCCGCCCCATCTGCTAAAATCCCCCCATCCCCAACCACTTCCCCCAACCCCAAAATGCACGAAATCAAATGCCCCCACTGCCACACCGCCTTCACCATCAACGAAGCCAGCTACGCCGACATTCTCAACCAAGTCCGCACCCAAGAATTTCAAGCCGAAGTGCATGAACGCCTAGCCCAAGCCCAAGCGCAAGCCAAAAGCGAACTCGCCGCCCAGCAAGCCCAAGATAAACAACAATACAACCAAGCCCTAGCGCAAAAAGAAGCCCAAATCGCCGAACTTGCCCACCAAATCGCCAACCACGAAAAAGACAGCCAACTCGCCATCGCCAACATATCAGGCAGCCTGAAAACCGAATTAGCCGAAAAAACCCGCCAAATCACCGAACTGCAAACGCAAAACCAAGCCATCGCCCAACGCATGACGCTAGAACGCGAACTCGCCATCCGCGAAGCCCTAACCGAAAAAGAACGCCAACTCTCCGAACTCGCCGCCCAGCTTCAACTGCACGACAGCCAAAACCAACTCGCCCAAAACGCCCTGCGCGAACGCTACGAAATCCAACTCAAACAAAAAACCGAAGAAATCGCCTTCTACAAAGACTTCAAAGCCAAACAATCCACCAAAATGGTCGGCGAAAGCCTAGAAACCCATTGCGAAACCGAGTTCAACCGCATCCGCGCCGCCGCCTTTCCCCAAGCCCAATTTGGCAAAGACAACGATGCCGCCACAGGCAGCAAAGGCGACTACATCTACCGCGAGCACGATGGCGCAGGTAACGAAATCATCTCCATTATGTTTGAAATGAAAAACGAAAACGACACCACCGCCAGCAAAAAGAAAAACGAACATTTTTTCAAAGAGCTAGACAAAGACCGCCGCGAAAAAAACTGCGAATACGCCGTACTCGTCTCCCTGCTAGAAAGCGACAGCGAGCTTTACAACAGCGGTATTGTCGATGTCTCCCACGCCTACGCCAAAATGTACGTTGTCCGCCCGCAATTTTTCATCCCCATCATCTCCCTGCTGCGCAACGCAGGGCTAAACGCCTTAAAATACAAGCAAGAAGCCGCCGCCATGCGCGAGCAACACATAGACATCACCAATTTTGAAAACGAGCTAGACGACTTTCGCGAAAAATTCGGGCGCAACTACCGCATCGCCAGCGAGAAATTTCAGGCGGCCATTGACCACATTGACAAAACCATTAGAGATTTAGAAAAAATTAAAGACAACCTGCTGGGCGCAGAAAAAAATCTACGCCTAGCCAACGACAAAGCCGAAGATTTAACCGTGAAAAAGCTCACCCGCAAAAATCCCACCATGAAAGCCAAGTTTGCCGCGCTGAAAAATGATGAGCAGGATGGGGAGCAAGAGTAAGCAGAACAAACAAAGGCAGCCTGAAACCGCTTTTTGAAATGCCGTTTTAGCTTCGCTGCGACTCGTTTTCAGGCTGCCTAACGCAGCAAATTGCCGCAACGCACCCAATGGAGCGGCGACGGCTCGTCGCCAAAAGCAAAACAGAAAATACCTTTTTAGGCTGCCTATGCCAAAAAAGCAGCCTGAAAACAGTCCGCAAACCCCTTTTCAGGCTACCTAAACCCCAGAGAAAACCATGAGCACCACACTCAGAATCAGTTTTTGGCGCACAATCGTGTATTTAATCGTTGCCTTGCCATCGGCTTATTTCGGCATACTAGGCATGGCATGGGCGATTAAGCATTTTGGTTGGTATACGCCGCTCTTTCCGCTGAGCTAGACTTTTGCTGTCTTTTGTATCGTTTCAGCTTGGTCTTTATTTTTGTGGTTTCGCTGTATCCTAACGCCCAACTGGATAGAAATCGGCAAAGACGGCATCCACTACCACACCTTGTTTTCTTTGCGTAAAACCTTTGTTGCTTGGCAGGACATTGACGGCTTTTATGTCCGCTCCGTCAGCAATGGCAATGGTGGAGGTGGAGAAAACTATTATTTATATTACTTTTAAAACAAGACCCAAACCCGCCACCCAAATACTTTTGGCAACGGAAAAAGAAAATTAAAATCCCGCTTGCTGATAATATTAACGGTGGGATGTATGTTGTTATCGAAGCCATTTGCAAACACTGCCCGCTTAGCAGGCTAACTTCTCGTATGTCGCCATACCATTACCTTTAAAGTAGCCTGAAACATCCGTTTCCCCTTTTCAGGCTGCCTACCCCTTTCCCAACCATTCCATAAGGAGCCCCCATGTCCCAACAATACGTCTATTCCATGCTGCGCGTGAGCAAGGTTGTGCCGCCGCAGAAAACCATCATTAAAGATATTTCCCTTTCCTTCTTCCCCGGTGCGAAAATCGGCCTGCTCGGTTTGAACGGCGCGGGCAAGTCCACCGTGCTGCGGATTATGGCGGGTGTGGATAAGGAATTTGAGGGCGAAGCCGTGCCGATGGGCGGCATCAAAATCGGCTATCTGCCGCAAGAGCCGGAGCTTGATCCTGAGAAAACCGTGCGCGAGGAAGTGGAAAGCGGTTTGGGCGAAGTGGCCGCCGCGCAGAAACGTTTGGAAGAAGTGTATGCCGAGTACGCCAATCCCGATGCGGATTTTGACGCGCTGGCGGAAGAGCAGAGCCGCTTGGAAGCGATTATCGCGGCGGGTTCGTCCACGGGCGGGGGTGCGGAACACGAATTGGAAATCGCTGCCGATGCGCTGCGCCTGCCGGAATGGGATGCCAAAATCGGCCATCTGTCCGGCGGTGAAAAACGCCGCGTCGCTTTGTGCAAACTTTTGTTGAGCAAGCCCGATATGCTGCTGCTGGACGAGCCGACCAACCACTTGGACGCTGAATCGGTCGAATGGCTGGAGCAATTCTTGGTACGCTTCCCCGGCACAGTCGTTGCCGTAACACACGACCGCTACTTCCTCGACAACGCCGCCGAATGGATTTTGGAACTCGACCGCGGACACGGTATTCCGTGGAAAGGCAATTACTCGTCTTGGCTGGAGCAGAAAGAAAAACGCTTGGAAAACGAGGCGAAATCCGAAGCCGCGCGCGTGAAGGCGATGAAGCAGGAATTGGAATGGGTGCGCCAAAATGCCAAAGGCCGCCAAGCCAAGTCCAAAGCGCGTCTGGCGCGTTTTGAGGAAATGAGCAACTACGAATACCAAAAACGCAATGAAACGCAGGAAATCTTTATTCCCGTCGCCGAGCGTTTGGGTAACGAAGTGATTGAATTTGTGAACGTTTCCAAATCGTTTGGCGATAAAGTGCTGATTGACGATTTGAGCTTCAAAGTGCCTGCGGGCGCGATTGTCGGCATCATCGGTCCGAACGGCGCGGGTAAATCGACGCTGTTCAAAATGATTGCGGGCAAAGAGCAGCCCGATTCCGGCGAAGTGAAAATCGGGCAAACCGTGAAAATGAGCCTGATTGACCAAAGCCGCGAAGGTTTGCAAAACGATAAAACTGTGTTCGACAACATCGCCGAAGGCCGCGACATTTTGCAGGTGGGACAGTTTGAAATTCCCGCCCGCCAATATTTGGGTCGTTTCAACTTCAAAGGCAGCGACCAAAGCAAAATCGCGGGGCAACTCTCCGGCGGCGAACGCGGCAGGCTGCACTTGGCAAAAACCTTGTTGAGCGGCGGCAATGTGTTGCTGCTGGACGAACCGTCCAACGACCTTGACGTGGAAACCCTGCGCGCGCTGGAAGACGCATTGCTGGAATTTGCCGGCAGCGTGATGGTGATTTCGCACGACCGCTGGTTCCTCGACCGCATCGCTACGCATATTCTGGCTTGCGAAGGCGATTCGAAATGGGTGTTCTTCGACGGCAACTATCAGGAATATGAAGCCGATAAGAAACGCCGACTCGGCGAAGAAGGCGCGAAACCGAAACGGATTCGGTATAAGCCTGTAACGCGGTGATGAAAGGCAGCCTGAAAATGGGTTTCAGGCTGCCTAAACAGTTTTCAGGCTGCCTGAACCATTTCGCACGTTTCAGGCTGTCTTCCCATTCCCCAACCATCACAAAGGAACAACCATGCCCTTCACCGAAGCCCAAACCGCCAGCCTGCTCGCCGTAAAAGGCGTAGGCAAAACCGTCTTGCAACGCTTGCAGCAAATGGGTTTGGACGACGTAGCCAAACTCGCCGCCGCCAACCCCGCCGATATTTTGCAGCAGGGCGCGGCAATCACAGGTTCCAGCTGCTGGAAAACAGCCCGCAAGCCCAAGCCGCCATTACTGCTACCGTATCTTGGGCGAAGGCGCAGCAGGATACAGCAGGCAACCTGAAAAACTGAGAACCTGTATTCACACTATTTCCATAGACAGATTTTATGACATAAAAGCGCGGATACAAGGCAAAAAGCACAGCAAGGTTGGACACCTTGCGAGCATTTTTAACGCAGTAGCCGCGTTTTTAGGGCATAAAAGATGCCTATGAGAATAGTGAATATACAGGTTCTTAAAATATCGTTTCATACTGCCTTAAATATAGAAACCCCTAGCGTTGTTTGCAGTATTTCAAGGACAATACCGTAAATGAACATCCATAAAAAATACCCGCTTTACCCTATATAATCGCCACGCTACCTTTTCAGGCTGCCTAGTGGTTGTTTGCAATGGGTTTGCGAAGCGGATTTTATGTCAGAAAATGGTAGATGCAAGGCGCAAACCACAGCAAAGTTGGACACTTTGCAAGGATTTGCAACGCGGCAGATGTCGTTTTGGCGTAAAAATCGCCACAACACCAATGTAAACAGTCCTACCCCACCACCATGAAAAAAAACCACCACCAATCCCCCCTAATCCGCCGTCTCCTATACTTCTGGCTGCCCGTCTCCGCCCTGCTGCTCGGCATGGGCTACCTATCCCAAATTCGCTACAACCCCGACAAAGAAGCCCAAGCAGGACTAGACCGCCTAAACCATTGGCGCACCCAAGCAGGCTTGCCCGCGCTCGCCCCCAACGCCCAACTGCAAAAAGCCGCGCAAAACCACGCCCGCTACCTAAGCCGCGACCCCGAAGGGCACGACGAAACCCACCGCAGCAACCCCAGCTACACAGGCGCAGACCCGCAAGCCCGCGCCGTTGCCGCAGGATACAGCGCAGGCGTAGCCGAAAATCTGACCATCAGCAACTTCGCCCGCTCAGGCAGAACCAGCACCGACAGCCTAATGACCGCCCTATACCACCGCCTAGCCCTGCTCACCCCCACCCACAATGAAGCAGGCGCAGCATGGGTGCGCGGCAAATACAACGCCTTCGTAGTAGAACAAGGCAGCAGCCACGAGCGCGAACTCTGCGCCCAAGCCGACCAACTCGCCCAAAACCGCAGCCGCTACCTGCTCACCCTACTCTGCAACGGCGACAAAACCAGTATCCCGCTTGACGAACTCCCACCCGAACACCACGCCCCCGTCAAATTCCCCATCGGTAACAACATAGACCCCAGCTACGACGGCAAAGAAAACCCCAACCCCATGCCCACCCGCAACCCCGTTGGCAACCCCGTCAGCATCGCCTTTTACGGCGAGCAAGAACCCATCACCCTACACCGCTTCACCCTACGCAGCAGCCAAGGCGAAATCGCCAACCCCACCATACTCACCGCCGCCAACGACCCCAACCACCAACTGCAAACCAACGAATTTGCCCTATTCGCCCCCAAACCACTAGACTACGACACCGAATACACCGCCCAATTCGTTTACAGCCAAAACGGCAAACAACACAACGAAACATGGACATTCCGCACCCGCAAAAAACGCCATTGGTTTGAATAAGCCCGCCACAACCCAAAGGCAGCCTGAAAACAAACGAAACGCATTTCAGCGAAGCCCAAACCATCCACCCCACCCATCGCAAACCACCATGACTCCCGAATCCCTAATAGAAGCCGCCCTGCTCACCCAAGCCGAGCCACTCAGCGAAAAAACCATGCGCGAACTCTGCACCCCGCCGCTCTCACCCGACAAACTCATTGACGTATTAGGCAGCCTGAAAGCCCGCTGGCAAAACCGCGCCCTAGCACTCGTACACAGCGCAGAAGGCTGGCGATTCCAAATCGCCCCCGAAGCCTACCCACAGCTTGCCAGCCTAAACGACACCCGCGCCCCCCGCTACTCCCGCGCCGTCATGGAAACCCTAGCCATCATCGCCTACCAACAGCCCGTAACCCGTGGCGACATAGAAAACATACGCGGCGTAACCGTATCGCAAAACGTCATGCAAACCCTGCAAGAGCGCGGCTGGATAGAAATCATCGGACAGCGCGACAGCATCGGCAAACCCGCGCTGTGGGCAACCACCGAGCAATTTCTTAGCGACCTACAACTCGCCAGCCTAGCCGAACTCCCCCCGCTCACCGAGCTAGGCGAGCTTATCCTGCCCGAAATTCCCGAGCTGTTTGGCGAAAGCGAAGACGCAAGCAGCGCAGCCGAATCCGAACCCGTATAACCTCGCCCACCCATTTTCAGGCTGCCTTTGCCATTGTTTGCCCCCATTTCAGGCTGCACTTTTCAGGCTGCCCTTGCCTATTTTTGCCAGAGCGGGCGTTTTGCCGCCTACCACGAGCAGGGCAAGCCCCTGCACCCCACGCGCCCACCATTTCCAGCGGCCCAACCATCCCGCCCGCGCCCATAAATAGCAGCCCATTACCCAGCATCGTTGCATTCCACCCTACCCCGTTTCAGGCCGCCTCAAACCATTAAAGCAGCCTGAAACCCATGCAAAGCCTAAAACGCAACACAAAATAGCCGTGTAGGTCGGGCATTCATGCCCGACATTCTCTCGTTTTATTTTCAAATTTTGTCGGGCATGAATGCCCGACCTACTGCTGCCTAGAATACCCAAACGCGGGCGCAAATGCTGGGGCAGCCTGAAACGCCAACCCGCGCCCCCTACGGCTTGCTTGCAAGCCGTGCGCTGGTTTAAGAATCTGTACTCACTATCTGCATACAGGTTCTAAATAAAAAGGCAGCCTGAAAACGGTTCTACCCCATTTTCAGGCTGCCTAACTATCCACATCACTTAAACACCAGCATCAACACCAACACCAGCGCAATCATCGCCAGCCAAAAATTCTGCCGCTTTTGGCTTTGAATTAAATGCAGTGTTGCCTGCCGCATTTCATCGTGTTTTTTCTCGTCCACCAGCGCGGCGACTTTGCGCGGCAGGCTGGGCAGGATTTCCGCCCAATCGGGGGCTTCGTCTTTCAAATTTTTCAGCAGTGCGCGCACGCCAATTTGACTGTCCATCCATTTCACCAAAAACGGTTTCGCCGTTTTCCATAAGTCCAAATCGGGGTCTAGCTGCCGCCCCAAGCCTTCAATGTTTAACAGCGTTTTTTGCAGCAACACGAGCTGCGGCTGAATTTCCACATTAAAACGGCGGCTGGTTTCAAACAGGCGCATCAACACTATGCCAAACGAAATCTGCGACAGTGGCTTGTTAAAAATCGGCTCGCACACCGTGCGCACCGCCGCTTCCAAATCTTCCGCCCGCGTATCAGGCGGCACCCAGCCGCTTTCAATGTGTGCCGTTGCCACGCGGTGATAATCGCGGTTGAAAAATGCCAAAAAGTTAATCGCCAAATACCGCTTGTCGTAATCCGTCAAGCTGCCCACGATGCCAAAATCCAGCGCAATATACCGCCCATCCGCCGCCACCAAAATATTACCAGGGTGCATATCGGCGTGGAAAAAGCCGTGGCTAAACACCTGCGTGAAAAAAATCTCCACGCCATAACGCGCCAGTTGTTTTAAATCAATGCCTTGCGCTTTCAGGCTGCCTATTTCTGAAATCGGCGTGCCGTCCATCCATTCAATCGTCAGCACTTCGCGGCTGCAATAATCAAAAAACACTTGCGGCACAATCAACTTATCGCTGCCCGCAAACTGCCGCCCAAGCTGGCTGGCGTTTGCCGCTTCGCGCATCAAATCCAGTTCGTCGTGCAAATATTTGTCAAACTCCGCCACCACTTCGCGCGGCTTCAACCGCTTGCCATCGGCAAACACGCGCTCAATCCATGCTGCGCCAAAGCGCATCAACGCCAAATCCTGCTCAATCACGCCCAGCAAATTGGGGCGCAACACCTTCACCGCCACCGCTTCGCCGCTAAACAGCCGCGCCCGATGCACCTGCGCAATGGACGCGCTTGCCACAGGCTCGTCGCCAAATTCTGCATACAATTCATCAATCCGCCGCCCCAGCGACGCTTCAATTTGCTGGCGCGACAACGCTGCGGCAAACGGCGGCACTTTATCCTGCAACCTTGCCAATTCCGCCGCGTAATCAGGCGGCAGCAAATCGGGGCGGGTGGAAAGCACCTGCCCCAGCTTCACAAAAATCGGCCCTAGGCTTTCCAGAGCCAGCCGCAGCCGCACAGGCAAAGGCTCAGCGGCAAACTGCTGCGATTTAGGCAGGCGCAACGCCAGTTTTTGCAACCAACGCAGGCGAATATGCGGCGTAACCATATCCGCTAAACCATAGCGATACAGCGTTTTCAGGATAACGGCGGAACGGGAAAACCATTTCATAGCGGGCAATCGTGTAAACAGAAAACGCAATTATAAAGGTTTTGCGGCGGCAGGATGGTTTTCAGACTGCCTATTTGGGTGTAATAGGCAGCCTGAAATGGCGCATCGGCGGCTTGCCGACATATTGGCAAACCGCGTAGCTTTGTTCCGCCACATGATGCAATCCGCCGTTGGATGGCGCAAAATAATTTTCAGGCTGCCTATTCATCCATCAAATAGGCAGCCTGAAAACACAAATTACAAATTATTGGCTCAACACATCCACGCCTTTGGGCGGTGTAAACGTGAACGCGCCGCGCGATAGATTGGCATTGGTGTTCACGCCGCCAAAGCTGATGCTGGTTTGATTGCCAAAGCTGTCTTTCAGCTCCATCGCCGCCAGCGTGTCGCCCTTAAAGCCGATGCGGATAAATTGATAGCCCGCGTTGTTTTTCTTTGGTGTGGCGAGCACATAATCCACGCCGTTTTTGCTGCCGTCTTCTTTGAGCGAATAGCTGGCATCCAGCGCGGTTTTGTTGGACAAAATGGCGGCGGGGCTGTCGCCAATGGCTTGGTTTTGGTTGGATTTGGTAACTTGTTTTAATTCAACATCATACAGCCAAATGGTTTTGCCATCGCCCACAATGGTTTGCTGATACGGCTTGGTGTATTCCCAGCGGAATAAGCCGGGTCGCAGGATTTTGAAGCTGCCCGAGCTGGTTTGCGTTTTCTTTTTGCTGCGCACGGTTTGCGTGAACGAGCCGCTGATGCCGTCTGCATCATCGTTAAACTTTTTCAGCGCATCAATCGCGCCCGCTTGGGCTTGGGCGGCAAACGCGGTAAACAAGGCAGCGGCAAATAGGGTTTTCCAAGTTTTCATCATTTAGTCCTTATAGTAGTTGCGTTACAATACAAGAACCTGCATTCAATTTGCAGGTTCTAACAAGCAGCGCGGATATTAGATACTTTCAGGCAGCATGAAAAGCCTTTCGCGCTGTATAAAATGCATGATGCGCGATAACCAATTCAATCCAAACAACAAAATTCATTTTTGTTTACCCAATTTTAAATCATGGCTCATTTTTATATTCAACTGGAACACGCTCTGCGCGAAACCGACCCCACGCGCAAATGCGAACAAACGCTGGCGCTGTATCAACAATATCAAGCAGGCAGCCTGAAAATTGTGAACGACAGCCCTGTGCACGATATTCAAATCGCAGGTCGCCCCGCGCGCCCCGAGCTGGTGCCCGCCACGGCGGTGGACAAGCGCAAAACCAGCACCACCGAAGGCTACGCGGCGATGTTGCACGCGATTGCCCACATTGAATTTAACGCGATTAACCTTGCGCTGGATGCGGCGTATCGCTTTCGCACGCTGCCCGCGCCGTTTGCGGCAAACTGGCTGCAAGTAGCCAAAGAAGAATGCGAGCATTTTGCCCTGATGCGCGCGCGGCTCAACGCGCATGGCTACGATTACGGCGACTTCACCGCGCACGCGCATTTGTGGGACATGGCATACAAAACGGCTTACGACCCCTTGCTGCGCATGGCATTGGTGCCGCGCGTGCTGGAAGCGCGTGGGCTGGACGTTACCCCCGCCATTCGCGCCAAAGTGGCGCAGCGCGGCGATGAAGAAACCTGCGCGGTGCTGGACATCATCTACCGCGACGAAGTGGGACACGTGCGCTTTGGCAACCATTGGTATCAGCACCTTTGCCGCGAGCGCGGGTTAGACCCGCAAGAGCTGTTCCGCCGCCTGCTGCGCCGCTACGATATGTTTATTTTTCGCGGACACGTTAATCTGGAAGCGCGGGAGCAGGCGGGGTTTAGTGCGTTTGAACTGGCGATGTTGGAGCATTTTGAAGCGAGCTTGAAGATGTAGCACGGCATCCGTTTTTGTCATCCAACAGAGCTTTCAGGCTGCCTTTGCCCAATGCAACAAAGGCAGCCTGAAAATCCAACTAACCTTGTTTGCGTGCTTACGCAAAATCCAATCCCCAAAGGCAGTCTGAAAATGCCCCAACCCTTTTACATCGCCGCAGGTGCCATTATCGGCGCGCTGATTCGCTGGCAACTTGCCGCATGGTTTAACCCCAGCTGGGCAGCCTTGCCGCTGGGCACGCTGCTCGCCAACCTGATTGGCTGCTTTGCCATCGGCGCGGCGCTGGTGCTTAATCTGCCCACCAACATCAAACTATTCCTAATCACAGGCTTGCTCGGCAGCTTAACCACGTTTTCCACCTTTGCTGCCGAATTGGTGCAACTGAGCCAACGCCAGCAATGGCAAAATATGTTTACCGCGCTGCTGCTGCATTTGGGCGGCGGCGTGGGCGCAGTGGTATTGGGTGCGTGGTTGGTGGGCAAGCTGGCGCGGGAGTAATCGCAAAGGCAGCCTGAAAATGAGTTTTCCCGTTTTCAGGCTGCCTATTATTTGACTTCATTCAATCCGCCACGCTAGCCGCCACCCACTTCGCCACCAGCGGGCGCACCAGCAGCAAGCTGGCAAAAGCAATGGGCCAAGTAATCAAATAAGATTTCATCACACGCAGCCCATAGCCCGCGCCCAGCCCCGTGTTCAGCGCAACCAACACGCTGCTTACAATCAGCACCATAATCGCCGAAGCGTAAAACGAAAACAGCACGCCTGCGTATTTTTTGGGCAATTTTTTCATGGCATCTTCCTTGTTGAACAGCAAAACCGCAGTTTAATCTGTGCATCCATCCATTAAAATACGAAAAATCATCCAACACTGCGCATAATTGCACAAAAGGCAGCCTGAAAAGCCCGCCTGCTACACGAAAGCCACGCCATGAACAACTGGGACGACCTGCTGTATTTCAAGATATTAGTAGAAAAACAAACCCTTACCGTAGCCGCCGAAGCATTGGGCGTGCAACACAGCACCATCGCACGGCGCATTGCCCGCTTGGAAGCAACGCTGGGGCTGCGCCTGTTTGACCGCATTGGTCGCCGCTATTTGCTCACCGACGAGGGCGCACGCATTCACAGCCAAGTGCAAGAAATCGCCATCGGCATGAACACCTTGCTGCGCACCGCACGCGAGCAGCGCGAAGCCATTACCGAAGTGGTAATTTCTGCGCCGCCCGTGTTGATTAAAGCGATGCTGATGCCCCATTTTCCCGCGTTCACCCGCCAGCATCCCCATATCCGCCTTGTGTTGCAAAGCGATGCCCGCATCATCAATTTGCACGCCCGCCAAGCCGATATTGCCCTGCGCATTGTGCCGCCGCAGCAAAACGATTTGGTAACGCGCCGCCTGCGCACCGTTTTTTATCGCTTTTATGCCCACGCCGATTATCTGGCAACCTGCCCGCCGCCCAAGCGGATGTATTGCCATTTTGTTGCCAACGGTGCGCACAGCCGTTGGGCAGCGGCGCAATTGGCAAACCGCCCCATTATTTTGACTTGCAATAATTTTGATTTAATCAAAACCACCATCGCCGCCCAAATGGGCATCGGCTTGCTGCCCGATTTATACGTTTACCCGCAAGATAATTTTGTGCCTGTTGGCTTAAATGATGCGGATGATGGGGCAGAAGAAGCGTTTGCGGCGGATGTTTATTTGGTGATGCATGAGGATTTGCGCCATTTGCCCAAAATTCGCGCTGTGGCGGATTTTTTGATAAGCATCTTGGCGGAATGAAAGGCAGCCTGAAAACGAGTTCTCGCTTCATCGGTAGGTCGGGCATTTATGCCCGACGAACACGAACCTAATTTATCTGAATACGCCACAACGAAATATGGGCATAAATGCCCGACCTACTTCGGCTTTGCAAAGATTTCAGGCAGCCTGAAAACGGAAAAACACGTTTTCAGGCTGCCTTTTATCACTGGGCAAACTCAATCGCTCATCACATCGCCCCATAATTCGCCCCGCCGCCGCCTTCGGGGCAAGTCCATTCAATGTTTTGCGTGGGGTCTTTGATGTCGCAGGTTTTGCAATGCACGCAGTTGGCGGCGTTGATTTGCAAACGTGCCGCGCCGTTGTCGTGCACGATTTCATACACGCCAGCGGGGCAGTAGCGCGTTTCGGGCGAAGCGTATTCCGCCGCGTTCACATCCAGCATCAGGCGCGGATGGCGCAGGCGCAGGTGCGATGGCTGGTTTTCTTCGTGCGCCACGTTTGCCAGTTGCACGCTGCTAAGTCGGTCAAAAGTGAGCGTGCCATCGGGCTTGGGGTAGTCAATCGGCTGGCAGGCGGCGGCTTTTTTCAGGCTGCCGTGGTCGGTGCCGTGGTGTTTGAGCGTCCACGGCGTGCGCCCTTTGAGCAGGTAAAATTCCAAGCCCGAATAAATCATGGCGGGGATTAAGCCCCATTTAAACGCGGGGCGGATGTTGCGCGCTTGATGCAATTCTTGATACAGCCAACTGTTTTTAAACAAAGTTTCGTAGGCATCAGCTTGTTTACCGCTTTCAGGCTGCCTATCGCCCAAGTCATCCAGCAGGGGGAAGATGGCTTCGGCGGCCAGCATGGCGGATTTCATCGCGGTGTGTGCGCCCTTGATGCGCGGCACGTTCAAAAAGCCCGCGCAGTCGCCAATCAACGCGCCGCCGGCAAACGCCAGATGCGGCAAACTCTGCAAACCGCCTTCCACCAACGCCCGCGCCCCATACGCCACGCGCCGCCCGCCTGTGAGCATTTTGCGGATTTCGGGGTGCAATTTCAGCCGCTGCAATTCATCAAACGGCGACAGATAGGGGTTTTGGTAATCCAGCCCCACCACCATGCCCAGCGCGATTTGGTTGTTGTCCAAATGGTAAACAAACGCGCCGCCATAGGTGCGCCAATCCAGCGGATAGCCCACGGTGTGCTGCACGCGCCCCGCATGGCATTGCTCGGGCGGCACTTCCCATATCTCTTTGATGCCCAAGCCATAAGTTTGCGGCTGGCAATCGCGGTCTAGCGCAAATTGGGCGATGACTTGCTGCGTGAGCGAGCCGCGCGCGCCTTCGGCAAACAGCGTTTGCTGCGCGTGCAATTCCATGCCCGCTTGGAAATTTGCCGTGGGCGCGCCATCCTTGCCCACCCCCATGTTGCCCGTTGCCACGCCTTTGATGCTGCCATCGGCATGGAACAGCAATTCGGTTGCGGCAAATCCCGCGTAAATTTCCACGCCCAAGCACTCCGCCTGCTCCGCCAGCCAGCGGCACAGCAGCCCCAAGCTGATGATGTAGTTGCCTTGGTTGTCAAAATTGGGGGTAACAGGCAGCCTGAAAGCGCGTTCGGCGGTTAAAAACAGGGTTTCGTCTTCGCTAACGGCGCGGGTGAGCGGCGCATCCAGCTCGCGCCAGTTGGGCAGCAATTCGTTGAGCGCAATCGGGTCAAACACCGCGCCCGACACAATATGCGCCCCCACTTCGCTGCCCTTTTCCAGCACGCACACGCTGATGTCGCGCCCCGCGCCCGCCGCCAGCTGCTTCAATTTAATCGCGGCAGACAAGCCCGCCACGCCCGCGCCCACAATTACCACATCGTATTGCATCGCATCGCGTTCAGTTTGGTTCATGGTTGGATTCCTTGTTGATTATGCGTTTTCAGGCTGCCTTTATGCTTGTGGATTGATGCGGTTTTCCGCAGCCTGAAAGTGATAGTTGATTAAAATAAAATGAGACAAGGCGACAATACCCGCCGTGTACAAATCGTACATAAGGGCGTTGGCAACGCCGTATCATTGCAATTTTAATCAACTATATTTTTAAACACGTTTCAGGCTGCCTAAAACGTTTCCACAACCTAAAATGCCGTCATTCCCGCGCAGGCGGGAATCTGCTTTAACGCATAGCGCAGGTTGGGAAATTAGGTTTTTGCCAAGGTTTATATCTGTTGATACTGTTTACAGCAGTCTGAAAATGATTGTTAAACAGTTTTCAGGCTGCCCCACACCATCAAGGCAGCCTGAAAACAGAATAGATTGATTGGGCGCGATTTTAACATTTTTTATCCCCGCGCAGCCTTTATCCACCCGCCAAATGCTGCCAAAATATGCTTTTTTTAACACGCCGTTATCAAATGTAAACATGAACAAAATCGCTCTCCTTATTTGCGCCAGCCTGCTCGCCGCCTGCGCCGCGCCCACACCACACAAAACCAGCCACCACAAACCCCGCAAAGCCAGCCAAACCGCCCGCGCCAGCCGCCCCGTTACCCCCGAACTGAGCGAAGTGGACACGCTTGGGCTGCTGCTGCAAGCCGAACAAAGCACATCGGGCAAAACCCGCAACGTGTTATACGAAGCCCGCCGCGCCACGCTAGACAACGGCACAGTCGTGCGCGGCAGCTGCTGGGACTATCTTGACCACATCTTCACCAAAGCAGGCGTGCCGCGCATCCTGCGCCAAACCACCTACCAAAGCAAAAAATCAGGCCCCTACGCCGCGCCCAACCAAATCCGCGCAGGCGATTGGCTGTATTACATCAATTACAGCTACCACAACGCAGAACACAGCGGCTTGTTTATCGGCTGGACGGATTACGCCAAAAAACAAGCCCTTGTGTTGAGCTACGCAGGCAACGGGCGACACGAATCTGCGCGGTATAGAATTTATGATTTATCAGGGGTTTACCAAATTACGCGCGCGCAGTAGTGCGCCAATAAAGGCAGCCTGAAACCATAAACCGTTTGGTATTACGCCAAACGGTTTTTTATTGCTGGATGATTGGTTTTCAGGCTGCCTTTGCCCCGCGCATCAATTCGCTCAACGCCCAGCGCGGTTTTACATCAAACGCGCCCGCTGCTTGGGCAGCCTGAATGCCGTGTTGCAAGCGCATTGCGCCCGCAAAGGCAATCATTGCGCCGTTGTCGGTGCACAAGGCGAGCGGTGGGAAATAGGTTTGCACGGCTTCGGGCGCGGCTTTGGTGTGGGTTTGGATTTTCAGGCTGCCTAATACTTCGCGCAGCTTCCAGTTTGCACCCACGCCGCCTGCCACCACCAAGCGGCGAAAGCCTGTTTGCAACAGCGCGGTTTGCGCTTTGGCGGCGAGCACGTCCACCACCGCGTCTTGAAAGGCGCGGCAGATGTTGTTGCGCGTGGCTTCGGGCAGCGGCGCATCGTGGGGCAAGCCCAGCTCGGCGCGGGTTTTTTCTACGGCGGTTAGGATGGCGGTTTTTAGCCCCGAAAAGCTCATTTGTAGGTCTTTGGAATGCAGCATGGGGCGGGGAAAATGGAAGATTTCAGGCTGCCCGAGCTTGGCAAGCTGGGATAATTCTGCGCCTGCAGGGTAGCGCAGCCCGAGCAGTTTGCCTGTTTTATCAAAGGCTTCGCCTACGGCATCGTCTACCGTTTCGCCTAAGAGTTCGTAATCGCCAAAGCCGCGCACCGCCATAAATTGCGTGTGCCCGCCCGACACCAGCAGGGCGACAAACGGAAACTCGGGCTTGTTCTCCGCCAGCAGGGGCGAGAGCAAATGCCCTTCCAAATGATGCACGGGCAGCACGGGCTTGCCCAGCGCGAGTGCCAAGCCGTTGGCATAGGCTGCGCCCGCCAGCAACGCGCCGCCCAAGCCTGGCCCTTGCGTGTAGGCGATGGCATCAATGTCGGCGTAATCGGCGTGGGCTTCGCCCAGCGCGGCTTGGGTGAGCGGCACAAGGCGGCGGATGTGGTCGCGGCTGGCGAGTTCGGGCACGACGCCGCCGTATTCGGCGTGCATCGCCATTTGGGTGTGCAGTTGGTTGGCGATGAGACCGCGCTCGGTGTCGTATAGAGCGATGCCTGTTTCGTCGCAGGATGATTCAATTCCAAGGATGAGCATGGGTGTTCTTTCGTGTGGGGGGTGGTTTTCAGGCTGCCTTTGGGGTGATAGGCAGCCTGAAATTTTGTTTTCGCTGGTGGGGGCAGGTTAAGATGTTGGTTTAATTTGCCTACTGCCCGCATCCTAGCCTTCTCCGCCAGCGGGAGAAGGAACAGGGTGCAGAATGTTTCATTGATGCAGCTTGTTGCCAGCGGCGATGTTTTCAGGCTGCCTTTGCTTGGCGCGGCAATGGTTCGTCGCCAAATGGGCAGGTGTGAGCGGATGGCGATGTGTCGGCGAGCCACCGACGTTCCACTTTCAGGCTGCCTTTTTTGTGTGGGTTGTAGGGGGTGTGGCTTTGCCACGCACGCGGTTTTCCATCTCGCAACTCTGTTTCGGTTTTCAGGCTGCCTTTGGGGCGCATTAAGCAGCCTGAAAATAAACGACGCGCATCACGCGGGCGATAAACGCTACTGCGCTGGCGATGCGCTGGGCGGGGGCTTTTGCTGTTGCAGTTGCTGATATTGCTCCATCAGCGTGGGTGGGTTGGGATGGGGTTCGTTCATCCACGCCATCGCGTGATACAGCGCAAACGCCGCGCCCAGCAGGCTGACCACATACACCATCATGCGGTGGTTTTGCTCGTTGAGCCACAGCAGGATAAAGCCGTAGCCCAGCGCGTAAACAAGGCAGGCGAGCAGGCGCGGCCAGCTAAAATGGTTCATCAAGCCCAAGGCGGCAAACAATGCCACCAAAAGATGAAAGCGGATGACGATTTCGTCCATCAAATCCATTTTGTTCTCCTTGTTTGCCCAAAGGCAGCCTGAAACCGCTCTACTACTGATTCTTCCTAATCCACCCCAGCCATTTTTCAAACAATTCAGGCTGCACCGCCGCCACCGCCGAGCGTTTAAACGCGTGCAAGCCGCTCCAAAAATCATCGCCTTCCAGCGTGGCAAGCAGCCCGCCCGCTTCTTCCAAAATCAACGCGCCCGCCGCGTAGTCCCACAAATTTTGCCCGCCGTGCAAATACACATCCAGCCGCCCCGCCGCCAAATAGCACCAATCCAGCGTGCTGCTGCCCAAGCAGCGCAGCGTGCCAAACGGCGCAAAATGGTTGATGCTGTTTGCCAGCCTTGCCGAGCGCAGCCGCTTCACATCCACGCCCGCCAAGGCTTCGTGCAATTTTTTCGGCACACAGCGCAACGGCAAACGCGTATCGTTTAAAAACGCCCCTCCGCCGCGTTCCGCCGAAAACAATTCGCCGCTTATCGGGTTAAAAATCGCGCCCAACTGCGCCCTGCCCTGCGCCACATACGCAATAGACACCGCAAAATGCGGCAGCCCGTTCACAAAATTATTCGTGCCATCAATCGGGTCTATTACCCACAAGCCCGAATGCGCGTGCTGCGCCCACAAAGCCCGCTGCTCGGCGGCGGTCATTTCTTCGCCCAAGACAGGCGCAGCAATGATTTGCGGCAGCCTGAAAACCAATTTTGCCTGCGCCGCCAAATCCGCCTGCGACAACACGCTGCCATCTTCCTTACGCGCACTTTGCACGCGCAAAAAATACGGCATGATTTCATTTGCCGCCACATCGCGGATTAAGTCGTGCAACAAGGTCATCGGTTTCATAGCGGCTTTTGGTAAAATGTTGGGAACGCAATTTTAACATATCCTTACGTTATGCCACGCTTCTATCTCCCCACCGCGCTCGCCCCCCACACCACGCTCAACCTGCCCGACAACATCATCCGCCATATTCATGTGCTGCGGCTGAACGCGGGCGACAGCATCACGCTGTTTAACGGCACAGGCACCGATTTTGCCGCCACCTTGCAAGAAATCGGCAAACGCCACGCCCAATGCCACATCACCGCGCAAAGGCAGCCTGAAAACGAAAGCCCGCTCAAAATCACCCTAGTCCAAGCCATTTCCAGCGGCGAGCGCATGGACTTCACCCTGCAAAAAAGCGTAGAGCTGGGCGTGCACGCCATCCAGCCGATAATTAGCGAACGCTGCGTGGTGCGGCTTAGCGGCGAGCGTGCCGACAAGCGCGTGCAACGCTGGCAAGACATTGCCATCGCCGCCTGCGAACAAAGCGGGCGCAGCATCGTGCCCACCGTGCAGCCCATCGTGTCGTTTGCCGACTACCTGCGCCAAATGCTGCGCCACGAGCCGCACCTAATGATGAGCCTGCACCGCGCCACCACCCTGCGCGACATCGCCCCCGCGCCGCAATCGCTGCGCCTGATGATAGGTCCCGAAGGCGGCTGGACACCCGCCGAAGAACAAGCCGCGCTGGCAGCAGGCGTGCAAACCATCACGCTTGGCAAGCGCGTGCTGCGCACCGAAACGGCGGCGATGGCAGCGATGGCAGCGATGCAGGTGTTGTGGGGGGATTTTTGATTGGGGTGGGATGATGGGATTGGGGGATTTCAGGCTGCCTGATTGGGTGAAGCAATAGGCAGCCTGAAAAAACAAACCGTTTGGTATGCCGCCAAACGGTTTTTTGCTGGATGGACTGGATTTCAGGCTGCATAATCGTGTAAACATAGGCAGCCTGAAACGCCATGGAGCGGCGACGGCTCGCCGCCAAAATTGCTTATTAAATATCTGATTTCTGATTTGCTACGATGTCGGCGAGCCGCCGACGTTCCATCGGTTGCAGGCTTTGCCAAGGTTTCAGGCTGCCTAACTATTCACGAATGTTTAATGCTACTGCCGTCTCCACAACATTCAGCCGAACGAAGCATCCTTTTTTTCAAGCTGCCTTTTGCAAGGCTAAAACGCGGGTGCAAATGCTTGGCAGCCTGAAATGCCAACCCGCGCCCCCTACGGCTTGCTTGCAAGCCGTGCGCTGGCTTAGATAAAAGGCAGCCTGAAATCTTTGCAAAAACCAAAACACAACAAGAAATAGTAACGTCCGTCATTCCCACATAGGCGGGAATCTTGGCTGAACTCACACAATATATTGTTTTCTCATAAATTTATGAATATCAGACAAGATTCCCGCCTACGCGTGAATGACGGCATTTCTTATTTTTAGCTTCGCAACTCCGCTTCGCTTCGCTACGCAGGCTGCTTCTAGGATTTTGTAAAGGTTTCAGCCTGAAAAACAAAAAGCAGCCTGAAACGGTAAAAAACCATTTTCAGGCTGCCTTTAAGCGGCTTCAATCGGATGCCATCTGCTGCTCAATCAATCCAGCTTTTTAAAATGCCGACGGCGTTCCAGCTCGCTCAAATAGCGTTTGCGCAGGCGAATGGACACGGGCGTAATCTCCACCAGTTCATCATCGTCAATAAACTCCACCGCGCCTTCCAGCGTCAGCTTGATTGGCGTGGTTAGGCGCACGGCTTCGTCTGTGCCGCTGGCGCGCACGTTGGTGAGCTTTTTGCCTTTGAGCGGGTTCACCACCAAATCGTTGTCGCGGCTGTGAATGCCGATAATCATGCCTTCGTAGATTTTGTCGTTGGGCGACACAAACATTCGCCCGCGGTCTTCCAGATTCCACAGCGCATACGCCACCGCTTCGCCCTGCTCTTGCGACACCAGCACACCGTTGTGGCGGCCGGGCATATCGGGTTTGACCGGGCCGTAGTCGTCGAACACGTGGCTCATCAAGCCTGTGCCGCGCGTCAGCGTCATAAATTCGCCTTGGAAACCAATCAAGCCGCGCGCGGGAATGTGGTATTCCAAGCGGGTGCGCCCGTTGCCATCGCTTTCCATGTTGGTCAGCTCGCCACGGCGGCGACCGAGTTCTTCCATCACCGCGCCTTGGTTTTCATCGGGCACGTCCACGGTCAGATTTTCATACGGCTCGCATTTTTGCCCGTCAATATCGCGGTACACCACGCGCGGTTTGCCGACTGCCAATTCAAAGCCTTCGCGACGCATATTTTCCAGCAAAATGGTCAAATGCAATTCGCCGCGCCCCGACACGCGGAATACATCGGCATCGGCGGTGTCTTCCACGCGCAACGCCACGTTGGTGAGCAGTTCGCGGGTTAGGCGGTCGCGGATTTGGCGGCTGGTAACAAATTTGCCTTCTGTGCCCGCCAGCGGGCTGGTGTTTACCATAAAGTCCATGGTCAAAGTCGGCTCGTCCACGCTCAACATCGGCACACCCACGGGGTTTTCTTTATCGCAAATGGTTACGCCGATGCCGATTTCGTCAATGCCCGAAATAATCACAATATCGCCCGCTTCGGCTTCATCTTGCGGCACGCGCTCCAAGCCTTTAAAGCCTAGTAGCTGGTTGATGCGCCCTGTGGCGACTTGGTTTTCGTGGTTCATCACGGCAACTTGCATCCCAGGGCGGATTTTGCCGTTCAAAATGCGCCCGATGCCAAGGCGACCTGTGTAGTTGTCGTAATCCAACTGCGAAATTTGCAGTTGCAAGGGGGCATTAGCATCGCCGCTGGGCTCAGGCGTGTGTTTCAAAATGGTTTCAAACAACACGCGCATATCGGTTTCGGTGCCGTCTTCTTCCAAGCGGGCAAAGCCGCTTAGCCCCGATGCGTACACAATCGGGAAATCCAGTTGCTCATCGCTTGCGCCTAAACTGTCAAACAATTCAAAGGTTTGGTCTATCACCCAGCTGGCGCGGGCGGACGGTTTGTCAATTTTGTTGATGACCACAATCGGGCGCAGGCCAAGCGCAAGGGCTTTTTTGGTAACAAAGCGGGTTTGCGGCATTGGGCCTTCTTGCGCGTCCACCAGCAGCACCACGCAATCCACCATGCCCAGCACGCGCTCCACTTCGCCGCCAAAATCGGCGTGCCCTGGGGTGTCAACGATGTTGATGTGGTAGCCGTTGTATTCAATGGCGGTGTTTTTGGCGAGAATGGTGATGCCGCGCTCTTTTTCTAGGTCGTTGCTGTCCATCACGCGCTCTTCTACTTGCTGATTGGCGCGGAATGTGCCTGATTGGCGCAAAAGTTGGTCAACAAGGGTGGTTTTGCCGTGGTCCACGTGGGCGATGATGGCGATGTTGCGGATGTTTTTCATGGCGATTGTTTTGCCTTTTGGTTTGATTTGTACTGGTTTACAAAAACAAAAGCCGCTGGGGCGCGGTTGTTTGCGTAAACAAGGGGGTTGAAATAAGAAAACCGCGCATTGTAGCACGATTGTGGGTTTCAGGCTGCCTTGGTGTGGCATAGCAAGGGCGCAATAAAGGCAGCCTGAAATCCAAAAATACTGTTTCAGGCTGCCTTTGCGTATGGCGACATAATTGAGGCAGCCTGAAAACGAGCGTAGCGAGTTTCAGCGAAGCTAAAACGAGTAAACGCGATACAGCGCAATCAAACCCGTTTTCAGGCTGCCTTATTGTGCGCAAAAACTACGCCAAGGCTTCTTTCACCGCGCGATAGGCTTGGTCAAACGCGCCTTGCACATAGGGTTTCCATGCCACATCGCTGCCTGCCATGAAAATGTTGCCCACGCGCTTTTGCATTTGCGCGGTGGTGTCGGCGGCGTTGCGCCCGGTGTTGAACAAATCCAGCCGCTCGTAGCTGTATCCGTGCGACCAGCGGTTGATGGATACGTCCAGCAGGTTGTCGTCCAGATTTTCGCCTGCCAGCGCGTAGATGGCGCGAAGCTGTTTGAGCATTTCGGCTTTGATGTCGTCAAACGTCATGCCTGCCAGTTTGCCGCGCCCTTTTTTGTACATTTCCTGCGGGGTTTTGCCTTCCAGCGCGGTGGCGATGTGCGCCATGTGGATGACAATCGGCTCATCTGGCGTTTGGGTGCATTGGTAGTCGCCGATGCTCACGGGGTCGTCCAGTTTCACGTCGCAGAAAAACGCGGTGGGCGCGTATAGGCGGTGCACGCCGAGTTTTTTGAATGCGTGGGCATTTTTTACCAGCGCGTTGGCGTAAACCATAGGCGTGCGCGAGTTGCTCTGCTCGGCGGTTTTTTGCGCTGCGGGCATATCAGGCATGATGCGCGCTGCCAATGCGCTGTGCCCTGCGAAAATACATTTGGCGGCATCGGCGCGTTGCAATTCTTGGCTGCCTTGCGCTTGATAGGCGACAGCTACGCCTTGCGCGGTGTTTTGCGCAATCAGCGCGGTGCTGTTCAGGCGGATGCGGACGTTGTTGGCGGGCAAATCCAGTTTGCTGTAATCAAATTGGGCGGTAACGATGTCTTCCATGCTGTGCCCTGCGGCGATGCTGGGAATGAGTTTGCGCACCAGCAGGCGGGCGATGGAAGCGTTGCCGTCAGGGAAATGGTAGATGTAGGGCTCTTCGGCGTGGGCGGTGTGCGCCAGTTTCAGGTTTTGCACCCCAGGGTAGCCGTTTTCCAGCGCGGCGTACACGGAAATGGCGTGGATGGAGATGCCCCAGTATTCGCTGCTGATTTGGGTAAGGTAGTCCAACGCGCCTTGCGGCAGTTTGGCGGTGTTTTTGAGAAAGTCGTAGTAGCTGGTGCTGTGGGCGAGTTCGGCGCGGGCGCGGCGGCTTTTGCCTTGCCAATAGTCGGCGGGGCGGGTGTAAAGCTGGGTGAGCGCGGCGCGGTCGTCATCAGACAGGGGGAACTGGGCAATCACGGCGGCGGATTGGGCGTTGCCGGTTTCAGGCTGCCCTGCCACCACGGCGTTTTTGCCCAAGCTGGCTTCGTCAAAGAACACGCCTTCTTTCAAGCCCCATTTTTGCTCGTATAGGGTTTGGTCAAAATAGCGGTTGAATTGGGTGTAATCAATGCCCAAATCGCGCAGGATTTGCTTGGCTTGGCGCGAGTAGCCTGTTTTGGGCGAGTCTATGGATTCGCTGCCGCCGTAACCTAGAATCAGCTTGCCGTTGGCGCGAAATTCGTTGCGGATGGCGTGTCCGCCGAAGTCTTGGTGCGCGTCCAAAATCAGGATTTTGGCTTTGGGGCGCGATTTTTGGTACAGATAGGCGGCGGACAGCCCGCTTAATCCTGCGCCGATGATGATTAAATCGTATTGCTCGCTGGCGGTGGCGGGCAGGGTTACGCTTTTTCCGCGCAGGGCAACGCCGTGGGCGGCGGCTTGGCTGCCGTCGTTATCGCCCATCAGGGCGCGGATGAGCGCGGGCGGATAGTAGGCAGCGGCTTCTTCGGCGGCAAGGGCGCGGTAAACGGGGCTGGCAAAGGCGAGTGTGCCAACGGCGGCGGTGCTTTTGATAAAGCGGCGGCGGGTAAGGTGTAGGGGCATGGTTGGGTTCCTTGTTATAGTCGTCCCATACAGCCTTATACTGCGTTGGCTCGCACACCACGGGCGAAATGGTTTGTTGCCAAATCGTAGATTTGGACAAAGCCAGTTTTGCTGTACTACTTGTACTATCTGCGGCTCGCCGTCTTGTCTAAGGCTGTGTGAAACGACTATATTTGTGGTTGGTAAAGGGCAGATTGTACTGGAAAATGATGGAGTTAGGATATTGGACAAGGCAGCCTGAAACGGATTGCGATGGTTTCAGGCTGCCTGTATTTTTGTTTGGCGTTGTGTTTGTGTTGTGCTTTTCAGGCTGCCTTATTTGCTGGGATGGCAACAATTATTTAAACGCGGGCGCAACAATAGGCAGCCTGCGTAGCGAAGAGGAGTTGCGTAGCTAAAACGCGCCCCGCGCCGCTACGGCTTGCTGGCAAGCCGTGTTCTTGCGTATTAAGAACCTGTATTCAGGCTGCCTATGCCACGCCGTAGCGGGCGCGGTAGGCGCGCATGGGTTCAACAAACTGCGCCAATTCTGCGCTGCCGCTTTGTTCTAGCAGGGCGAATAAATCCAGCAGGTTGGCGATGGCGACAACGGGCAGTCCGTATTGTTGTTGCACTTCTTGCACGGCGGATAATTCGCCTGTGCCTTTTTCCATGCGGTCTAGTGCGATGGCTACGCCTGCGGCTGTTGCGCCTGCTTGTCGGATAAGCTGCACGCTTTCGCGCACGGACGTGCCTGCGGAAATCACGTCGTCGATAATCAGCACGCGCCCTTGAAGCGGTGCGCCCACCAGCGTGCCGCCTTCGCCGTGGTCTTTGGCTTCTTTGCGGTTGTAGGCGAAGGGGACGTTGATGCCGCGCTCGGCGAGCATCATGGCGGTGGCGGCGGCGAGGATGATGCCTTTGTAGGCGGGGCCGAACAGCATATCAAACTGGACTGGGCTGTCTGCGATGGCTTGGGCGTAGAACCGCGCCAGTTGCAAGGTGGACGCGCCGTCGTTGAACAAGCCTGCGTTGAAGAAATAGGGCGATTGGCGGCCTGCTTTGGTGGTGAATTCGCCGAATTTGAGCACGTTTTGGCGCAGGGCGAATTGGAGAAAGTCTTGGCGGAAGTCGGTCATGGCGTTGTCCTTATACGTTGGGATAGAGTTGGCAATATTTGGTGTAGATGGCTTCTAGGATGATGGTTTCGCAGGATAAATCCAGCACGTCATCGTTGCCGTAGCGGAGCGATTGTTTGAGTTGGTGCAGGATTTCGCGGTCGCGTTCTAGTAGGTCTAATTTGTCCACTTGGTCTTTGGCGTAGTGCTGAATGCGAAAGAGTTTGCCGTCCACTTCTTGCCAGCGGCAGGCGAACATCCATGCTTGGGCGTTGGTGTAGTCCACACCGCAGTCGTCTAACGGGTCGCGGTCGTTGGGGACGGTTTTGAGCGTGTAGCTGACTGTGCCATTTTTTTGATATTCGGCTTGGATGGCTATAGATTTTCCTTTGAGTAACGAGTTGGATGGATGGGATGAAGGCAGCCTGAAAGGGTTGTCGTTCTGTTTGTTTTCAGGCTGCCTTATGCGTTGGGGCAGCCTGAAAAGCATGGGGATGGTAATGCGGATTGGGCTTGGCTGAATGGTTTTTCAGGCTGCCTAAGTTGATGGGATTAGGCAGCCTGAAAACGGATTTTGCCAGCGGATAATGCTGGGCAACAGCCACGCCGTGCCATCCATCCCGTTTTCAGGCTGCCTAACGCCTGCCCTATCTGCGCCGTTTGCCGCTATTGGGCAACGCCATGTCTGCCCATTTCAAAATGGCGGCAACTTCGGCGGGGTTGAGTTCGTAGAACTGCCCGCGTTTTAGGCGGTTGGGCAAGCCAATCGGCCCGAAGCCCACGCGCACCAAGCGGCTGACGGTGAGCCCGATGTGTTCAAAAATGCGGCGTACTTCGCGGTTGCGCCCTTCTTTGATGACCACGTTGTACCATTTGTTCGCGCCTTCGCCGCCCTGTTCGTTGATGCGTTCCACCTGCGCCAAGCCGTCGTCCAGCATGATGCCTTGCGTGAGCTGCTGCATTTGCTCGCGGCTGACTTCGCCGAGCACGCGCACGGCGTATTCGCGCTGCACTTCAAATTTGGGATGGGCGAAACGCTGCACCAGCTCGCCCGATGTGGTCAAAATCAGCAAGCCGCTGGTGTTGATGTCCAGCCGCCCGATGGCGACCCAGCGGCTGCTGGCGGCTTGCGGCAGGCGGTCAAAAATGCTAACACGCCCTTGCGGGTCGTCGCGCGAGACGATTTCGCCTTCTTGCTTGTAATACAGGATGATGCGCGGCAGGCGGTCGGCCCATTTGAGCTTGATGGCGTTGCCTTTCACCGTTACTTGGTCGTCGGGCGAGACTTTGTCGCCCAACTGCGCGGTTTTGCCGTTCACTTGCACCCAGCCGTTGCTAATCCATTCTTCCATTTGGCGGCGCGAGCCTACGCCTGATGCGGCAAGGATTTTTTGCAGGCGTTCGGGCTCTTGGCGCGATAGGTCGGCGCGTTGCTCTTTTAGAAAATCGGCGCGCTGTTGAATTTTTTGGTTGGGGGCGCGGACGATGAGTTTTTTGGCTTTGGTTACGCGCGGTTTGATGGGTTGGTCGGCGGTGGGATGGTTTGGGCTGCGCTCGGTTTGTTTACTTTGGCTTCGCCGAAACTCGCTGAACTCGTTTTCAGGCTGCCTTTGGGGATGGGATTTCAGGCTGCCTTTGGCTTTGCTGGCTGGTTTGGATGAACGCGCAGGCTTGTTGGCGGAAATGTCGTCAAGATAGGAGCGTTTGGATTTTTTGGACATGGTGGGTCTCCGTAACGGTTTTCAGGCTGCCTTTTGCGAACAATCATTTGTGAACAATTGGATTGAGGCAGCCTGAAAACGGTTCTTCTGCGGTGTGGCAATCACGGCAGGATGGGTTAATAAAAAAGTAGCGTATTGTAGCGGATAACGGCAAAGGCAGCCTGAAAATTATCTTTCAGGCTGCCTTTGAGATGGAACGGTGGCGGCTTATCGCCAACGCCGATTAAGAACCTGTATTCACTATTTCCATAGGCAGATTTTATGAAATAAAAGCGCGGATACAAGGCAAAAAGCGCAGTAAGGTTGGACACCTTGCGAGCATTTTTAACGCAGTAGCCGCGTTTTTAGGGCATAAAAGATGTCTATGGAAATAGTGAATACAGGTTCTAAACATCGCATAACTGGTTTACTAATAATGTCGGCGAACCATCAACGCTCCATTGTTATTTTCAGGCTGCTTCTGCCATCTGCATGGCTTGTTTGATATCCACCGCCACAATGCGCGATACGCCTTTTTCCTGCATGGTTACGCCGATAAGCTGCTCTGCCATTTCCATGGTTAGGCGATTGTGCGAGACATAGAGAAACTGGGTTTGGGCGGACATTTCTTTCACCAGTTGGCAAAAGCGGCTGGTGTTGGCGTCGTCCAGCGGGGCATCCACTTCGTCCAGCAAGCAGAACGGCGCGGGGTTTAGGCTGAACAGGGCGAATACTAGGCTCATGGCGGTTAGGGCTTTTTCGCCGCCGCTCAATAGGTGGATGGAGCTGTTTTTTTTGCCTATGGGGCGCGCCATGATGCTGATGCCTGCGCTGAGCGGGTCGCTGTTGGTGAGCTGCAAGGTGGCTTCGCCGCCGCCAAACAGCGTGGGGAAGATGCTTTGCATTTTGGCGTTGACCGCGTTAAAGGTTTCCAAAAAACGGGTTTGGGTTTCGTGGTCAATTTGGGCGATGGCTTCTTCCAGCAGGGCGATGGCGTTTTGCACGTCTTCGCTTTTGCTGCGGTAGTAGTCGCTGCGCTGCTGGGCTTCGGCAAGCTCGTCCAGCGCGGCAAGGTTTACCGCGCCCAAGGCTTCAATTTGCGCCAGCAGGCGGTTGATGTGTTGCGATAGGCTTTTCAGGCTGCCTGAATGCTCGCCGGTGGCAAGGGCGGCTAAATCTGCGCCACGTTCGTGAAGCTGCTCGTGGTAACGCTGGGCGTTAAGCTCGGCTTGCTGTTGTTGCAACAGCGCGTTTTGCACGGCAGCCTGAATCTGCGGCAACTCGGCGGCGATGGCTTGGGCTTGTTGGAACAAATCTTGCCCTTGCGCTTGGGTGGCGGCTAGGGTGTCTTGCGCGGTAGCGATGCGCTCGGCAAGCGCAGTGCTGCTTTCTTGCGCGATAACCAGTTGCTCGGCAAGCTCGGTGCTTTCGGCATCGGCTTCTTGGGCGAGCGCGGCTTCTTCCATGCGCTGCTGCCAGTCTTGCTGTTGCAGCAAAATTTGCGCGGCTTGCTCGGCTAGGCTGTCGGCGCGTTGTTGGATTTTGTGCTGTTCCACTTCGGCTGCGCCGTATTGGCGATTGGCTTCCAGCAGGGCGAGTTGGGCGGTTTTCAGCGCGTGCTGTTGCGTTTTCAGGCTGCCTGAAAGCGTGTCAAATTGGTGTTCCAACTCGGCGAGCGATTGGGCAAGGGTGTCGCTGTCTTCGGCTAGGCTGTCGCTTCGTTGGGCAAGCAGTTCTATTTCGTCTTGCAACTGGGCTTGCTCTTGGGCGATGTGTTCACGGCGCAGCTGGGCTTGGTTGCTGCGCTCGGTAAGCTGGTTGGCGTGGTTTTGCGCTTGTTGCAACTGGCTTAACAGTTCGCGATATTGCGCTTGGGCTTGGTCGTGCGCGGTTTCGGCTTGGTCTAACGCGGTTTGCGCGTCTTCGGCTTGCTGTTGGGCGGCGGCAAGCTGCGGGGCAAGCGCGGCAAGTTGCGCGCTTAATTGGTCGTGCTGGGCTTTTTGCTGCATCAGGTTTTGGCTACTGGCTTCGTTGTAGAGCGCGATGCTGTGCCTGTCCACGCGATGCCCTTGCGGCGTGAGCCATGTTTGCTGCGGGGCAAGTTCGCTTTGGTGGGCGATGGCGTAGTCCAAATCGGGAGCGCACAGGATGCCGTCTAACCAGTCGTGTAAGGCAGCCTGAAAATCTTTATGCGCTTGGATTTGGTTGAGCAGGGCTTGGGCGGGCTGGGTTTTCTTGCTCACGGGATGGACTTGGTTGAGCCATGCGGCTGCGCCTTGCGGCAAGGGGCTGGGCAAGGCGGCTTGGGCGGGCAGCTTTTTGGCGTGCAAGCGTTCGGCAAGCACCACGCTGATGGCGTGTTGCCATGCTTCGGGCGCGGTAAGCTGTTGCCATAGGCTTGGGGTTTGCGCGTAGTCGGTGGTCGCCCAAAAGTCATTGGCCGCGCTGCTGCGCAGGATTTGGGCAAGGGCTTGCTGCTGGGCTTGCGCGGCGATGTGTTGCTGATTGAGCGTTTGATAATGCGCTTGCTGCTTTTGCTGCTGCGTTTTCAGGCTGCCTAATTGGGCTTGGCTGTGTTGCCATTGGATTTCGGCGGCTTGGCATTGGTGTTGCAGGGTTTGCGCGGCATCTTTGGCTTGTTGCAAGGCGGGATTATCGGCGGCGGCAAGCTGGGATAATTCGTCTTCTAGGCGTTGGATGCGGCTGCGGTGGTTGGCAAGCGTGGTTTGGGTGTGCTGTTGCTGTTGCTGTTTGAGCGCGAGTTCGCGTTTCAGGCTGCCGATTTGGTCGCGCTGGCTTTGGTGGTTGTGCTGGCTGGTTTGCTCGGCGGTTTCTAGCTCGGGCAGGCGCGCTTCGTGTTCGGCAACGATTAGGGCAAGCGCGGCAAGCTCGCTGTGTTTGCTGTCGGCTTGTTGCAGCAAGGCTTCGCGCTCGGCTAGGGTGTCGGCGTGTTGCTGGCGCAGTTTGTGCAACTGGGCTTGGGCGGATTGGCGGTCGCGTTCGGCGCGTTCGTTTTGCGCGTGTTGGGCGCGGATTTGTTCTTCTAGGCGGGCGATGTGTTCGCGCGATTGGGCGTGTTGCTGTTGCAGGCTGTCGTGTTGCTGCTGTTGTTCGCGCTCGGTTAGGCGTAGCTCTTGGATGCGCTGGTTTAGGCTGTCGCTGTTGGCTTGGTGGCTTTCTTGTTGCGCTTGGGCGGCAACATGCTGCGCTTGGGCGGCATCGGCTTGGGCGATGGCGTTTTGCCATTGGATGTAGTCGGATAGGTTTTGATTTTGCGCCAATTCGCTTTTCAGGCTGCGGTATTGCTCGGCGGTGGCGGCTTGGGCGTTGAGTTTTCCCACTTGGCGGGCAAGCTCGGTTTGCAAATCGCTTAGCCGTTGCAAATGCTCGCGCGTGTCGTCTAGGCGGGCAGCGGTTTCGCGGCGGCGTTCTTTGTATTTGGAAACGCCTGCGGCTTCTTCAATATACACGCGCAATTCTTCGGGGCGGGCTTCGATGATGCGCGAAATCATGCCTTGCTCTATCACGGCGTAGCCTTTTGCGCCCACGCCTGTGCCTAGGAATAGGTCGGTGATGTCGCGGCGGCGCACGGCTTGGTTGTTGATGAAATAGCTGGAATCGCCTTGGCGCGTGAGCTGGCGTTTGATGGCGATTTCGGCGTATTGCCCCCACGCGCCTTGCAAAACGTGGGCACTGTTGTCAAACACCAATTCCACCGATGCGCGGGGCGCGGGGCGGCGGGTGGCTGCGCCGTTGGAAATCACGTCTTGCATGGATTCGCCGCGCAACTGCTTGGCGGACGATTCGCCCAACACCCAGCGCACGGCATCGATGACGTTGGATTTGCCGCAGCCGTTAGGTCCAATCACAGCAACAAGCTGGCTGGGAACGTGGATGGTGGTAGGGTCGATGAAGGATTTGAATCCTGCGAGTTTGATTTGGGTGAGACGCATAAGGCAGCCTGAAATGAGGGAAACCGGTATAGTGAATTGAATTTGAATGATTACTGCGTTGGCTCGCCCACCATTGGCGAAATGGTTTGTTGCCAAATCGTAGATTTGGACAAAGCCAGTTTTGCTGTACTACTTGTACTATCTGCGGCTCGCCGCCTTGTACTCATTCAAATTGAATCCACTATATGGGGCAAAAAAGGGGCGGATTATAGCAAATTGGGCGGGGCGGGATGGTTTTCAGGCTGCCTATGGGGGATGGGTGATAGGCAGCCTGAAAATGGGAATGGACGGTGGGATTTTTGGCTAGATGGTGCGTTCAATGAGATTGAAACCTTTGCAAAACCCAGTAGGTCGGGCATTTATGCCCGACATTTTCAGCGCATTAAGATAAATAGTTAGTGCTTGTCGGGCATAAATGCCCGACCTACAACAATAGCTTGTTTTTACAATCATTTCTGAATATCAAACAAGATTCCCGCCTACGCGGGAATGACGACATTTCTTGTTTTTTAGGTTGCTAGGGTTTTGCAAAAGTTTTCAGGCTGCCTAAACGCGGGTGCGATATAAGGCAGCCTGAAACGCATCCCCGCGCCCCCTACGGCTTGCTCGCAAGCCGTGCGCTGGCACGATAAATAGCTCAACCCAAATCAATCGCAGGATTATCAACCGTCAAAATGGCTTGGCGCACAACGCTGTTTATGTTTTCAGGCTGCCTATGGTTGATGCGCAATAGGCAGCCTGAAAATGGCTTGCGGCGTTTAAACCGTCTGCGAATACTTCGCTTTGGTCTCTTTATGCCGCAGGTAGTAATCAAAAATCATGGCGATGTTGCGAATCAAAAAACGCCCCTTGGAGGTTACTTTCAGGCTGCCTGTTTCAGGCTGCCAATCAATCAAGCCCAGCTCGGCAAAGCGTTGCAAATCAGGGATTTCTTCGGCGAAATAATCGGCAAAATCCGCTTGGTAATCGGTCAATTCCAGCGCAAAGCGACACATCAAATCTTGGATAATCTGGCGGCGCATCACGTCGTCGGCATTAAGCTGGAAGCCACGCATAATCGGCAGTTGGTTGTTATCCAGCGCGGCGTAGTAATCGTTCAAATTGCGCTCGTTTTGGCTGTATGTGTTGCCAATTTTGCCGATGCTGCTCACGCCAATCGCCACCAAATCGCAATCGGCATAGGTGGAATAGCCTTGAAAATTGCGCTGCAACCGCCCTTCGCGCAGCGCAATCGCCAGCTCATCTTCGGGCTTGGCAAAATGGTCCATGCCGATAAACACATAGCCGCGCTCGTCCAGCAGCTTCACCGCGTATTGCAAAATGTCCAATTTCTCTTCGCTGGACGGCACGGCGTTGGTGTCAATGCGCCGCTGCGGCTTGAAAATATGCGGCAGATGCGCGTAGTGATACAGCGCAAGGCGGTCGGGCGACAGCGACAACACGGTGTCCAAAGTGGGCTTGATGCTCGCCACCGATTGATGCGGCAGCCCGTAAATCAAATCCACGCTGATGGATTTAAAGCCCGCTGCCCGCGCTGCTTCAATTACTTCGCGCGTTTCTTCCACCGTTTGAATGCGGTTTACGGCAGCCTGAACTTTGGGGTTAAAATCCTGAATGCCCACGCTCATGCGGTTAAAGCCCAGCTTGCCGAGCTTAAACACGCTCTCGCGGCTCACTTTGCGCGGGTCAATTTCAATGGAATATTCGCCATCGGGCAGCAATTCAAAATGCGTGCGTATCATACGAAACACGCGCTCCAACTGCTCATCGCTTAAAAACGTAGGCGTGCCGCCACCAAAATGAAGCTGGGCGAGTTTGTGCTTGCCGTGCAAATGCGGGGCGAGCAACGCCATTTCTTTTTCCAGATAGGTTAAGTATTCATCGGCTTTGCGGGTGTCTTTGGTGATGACTTTGTTGCAGCCACAGTAATAGCAAATCACGTTGCAAAACGGAATGTGCACATACAGCGAAACGGGTTCATCGTTGCCCGACAGCGTGTTGTCTAGCACGGAGATGTATTCAGGCTGCCTGAAATCGCTGTAAAAGCGGTCGGCGGTGGGATAGGACGTATAACGCGGGCCGCTGGCGGGTAGGCTGGCGATAAGCTCGCGGTCAAAGTCAAACAAGGTTGGTGTGTGTGGTGTGATAGAGATGGTTTTTTTCATGGTGGTAGGGTCTGTTTACGATTAGTGTTGCGGCGGCTCTTACGCCATAAAACGGCATCTGCCACGTTGAAAATACTCGCCTATGGCCTATGGATGGCATAGGCTCGCATTTTCGCCTTGCATCTGCCGCTTTCTGACGCAAAATTCGCTTCGCAAACCAATTGTAAACAGACCCTAGGGGTCTGTAAAATATTTTGCTTTTAATCAAATTTTGTTAAAATACGTTGGCTTATACAAGCAATGTAAACTTTTGTCAATTAGCCAATATAACTATTTAGGACTAGAAGAGAGATGTCAAAAATACCTATTTGCAAAACGCAATGCACACACTGTTCTTTAAAAGAAATCTGCATGCCCGTTGGGTTTCAGGAGGAGGATTTTAACCATATTGGCGCGGTTTTAAAACAAAATCGCCGTGTAAAAAAGGGAGAGTTTTTATTTCATGCGGGGGAAACATTTAGTTCTTTATACGCTGTTCGCACAGGTTTTTTTAAAACAACCGTAAGTACGCAGGATGGGCGCGACCAAGTTACGGGTTTTTTTATGTCGGGCGAATTGGTGGGCACGGATGGCATTTGCTTGGGCAAATACGCTTGCGATGCGGTGGCATTGGAAGACAGCGAAGTCTGCGAGTTGCCGTTTGACCAAGTGGATGAATTGAATGAAAAAATCTCCAATCTGTATCTGCACTTTCTGCGCTTGATGAGCCGCGAGATTGTGCGTAACCAAACGGTGATGCTGCTTTTGGGCAATATGCGGGCGGAAGAGCGGCTGGCGATGTTTTTGCTGAATTTGTCTGACCGCTTGTATGTGCGCGGTTTTGCGGCAAATGATTTTATTTTGCGGATGTCGCGCGAAGAAATTGGCAGCTATTTGGGGCTGAAACTGGAAACGGTGAGCCGCACGCTGTCTAAATTTAAGCAAGATGGCTTGATTGATGTGGAGCACAAGCATATTCGCATTTTGTTGCCGCGCGATTTGCAATCATTGGTTTCAGGCTGCCAAGAGCGGCGGGAGTATTAAAATCTATTTAATCAAAGCACGATAATTTTTGTTAAGATTTTTGTATTTGAGTTAAAATTCAGGCTGCCTTATGCGATTAAGGCAGCCTGAAAACGTTTTTGCGGCTCAGAGCGGGCTGTTGTTTACCAGTAAAAGGATTATTTATGACTTCATTTAAGCAGAAAAATTGGGCGGGCGCGGTTTTGTGCGCGCTGTTGGCATGGCATTCGGCAGCGAGTTGGGCTGCGCCCAAAAGTTCAAGCGAGCCTGCGGCGGGGCAATCGCAGTTGGAAAAAAGTGCCCAAGAAGCGGCGCGCAAGCATGCCAATAGAACCAAACAGCAGGGCAAACAAGCTGAACAACCCGCTGAACAAACCGCCGAAGAAAACAGCTTGGACAACGATACCATCAGAGGCCCTGCCACCATTCCTTTGGGGGCGGAAGGCAGCCTGAAACTGCCTGCGGGCATGGTGTTCATCAAAAAAGATGCCGCCAATGCGCTGATGGTGGAAATGGGCAATGGTTCTAATCCCAACCGCTATGGCTTGATAGGCGCTGACCCCGATGCCAAAAATAAAGGCGATGCGTCTTGGATGGTGGATTTGGTGTATGTGGATTCGGGCTACATCAAAGACGATGACGCGAAAGAATGGGACACGGAATCCATGCTCAGCGAGCTGAAAGCGGGCAACGAAGAGCAAAATAAAGTGCGCAAATCCAAAGGGTTGGCGGAAATTGAAACGCGCGGCTGGATTGAAAAACCGCAGTATGATGCGGCAACGCATCGCTTGATTTGGTCCATTGATGTGTATGACAAAGGCGGCAAGGATGAAAACCCTGCGGTGAACTACAACACGTTTCAACTGGGCAGAAAAGGCTACATCAACCTAACGCTGATTACGGATTTGAAAGAGATTGACAAGATGAAGCCTGTGGCGCGGGAGCTGTTGAGCAATATTGAGTTCAACCAAGGCTTGCGCTATGCGGACTTTAACGCGACCACGGATAAGGTGGCGGAATATGGTTTGGCGGCGTTAATCGGCGGTGTGGCGGCGAAAAAGCTGGGCTTGCTGGCGGTGATTGGCGCGTTTTTTGTGAAGTTTGGCAAAATTATTGCGCTGGCGGCGGTGGGCTTGGGCGCGGGGTTGAAGGGGCGGTTTGGGCGGAATAAGGATAAATAGGCGGGGATGGTTTTCAGGCTGCCTTTGGTGATTGCGGCAGCCTGAAAACGTATCAATCAAAATAATAACGATACACGTAGAGTGTGTGGCTTTGCCATGCACCGTTTAGCCATTGCCAAGCGGTGCGTGAACAAGTTCACATACCATACACGCTTTTGTTATCGTCCTATTTTAATTTTCAGGCTGCCTTTTGCAATTAAGGCAGCCTGAAAACATTTTTTGCTTACGATTACGGCATCACTTGCTCGGGATGCGGGCTATCAGACAACACAATCGGCAGCAGGGTTTGTTCCACTTGGTCTTTGAGCAAGAAACGGTCGCGCTCGGGCAAATCGCAGGGCAAGAGCTGCGGGGCGACGGTTACTTTGACGTTGATTTGCTCAATGGATACGATGCGCCACAGCGATTGGAACAGGTTGGCGTTGGCAAAGGAAACGGCGGTGGTGCGCTCGTTGGCGTTGTAGTAGCGCATGGCGATGGGCTGCACGGGGGCGTTGCTGTCTAGGGCAGCCTGAAACAGGGCGGCTTTGAGTGGGAGCATGCCGTTGCCCAGCGTGGTGCGGGCTTCGGGGAAGAAGCAGACGTTGCCGTTGGCATCTAGCACGCGGGAGATGGCAGCGTTGATGATGTTGATGTCTTTGCGGTTGCTGCGGTCTATATACACCGTGCCTGCGTTGGTTACCATTTTGCCGATGATGGGCCAATTTTTGAGCTCTTGCATGGCGATGAAGCTGGATGGATACAGCGCGGTGATGACGAAAATGTCTAGCCATGAGACGTGGTTGGCGGCAATCAGCAAGCCGTGTTCGGATTGTTTTGGCTGGCTGGGCTGGCTGCTGGATGGTTCAACATGGATTTGGATGCCGAGCGTGTCTAGGCAGCTTTGCCCCATGTGGCGCAGGGTGGCGGCGCGTTGTTCGGCGGTGGCGTGGTCTAGCTGGTGTAGGTTGCGCCCTGTGTGGTAGAGCCAAATCAGCAGTTTAAACAGGCGGGCGATGCGTTTGCGGATGGGGGATTTTTGCGACATGGTGGTGTGGATGGATGGGTGGGTTTCAGGCTGCCTTGGGATAACGATGGGGTTTCAGGCTGCCTATGCGGTGTGTTTAATCTTGTTGCCAACAGCAGTTTTCAGGCTGCCTATTCAATCAGCGCATCTGCGCCTGCGGCAATGGCAAGCTGGCGCAAAGTGGCGAGTGGCATCAAGCGATGGGCGAGCGTGCTGATGTTTGCCAGCACGGGCAGATGGCTTTGCTGCTTGGCTTGGGCGATGGCTTCCACGTCCAAGCGAATGGGCGCGCCGTGTAGGCTCAATGTGCCCGCTTCGCCCAGCAAAATATGTTGATTGCCGCGCAGCACGATTTGTTCGGCGGCAATCAGCCAATCGCGCACGGTGTGATGAATGTCTTTGCACACGATGGCAGGCGTATTCAAGCTGCCCAGTTCGTACAGAATGTAGCGGTTGTTAATCAGCTCGCCGCCTAGATAAAGCAAGTCAGTTTCGGCTTTGAGCGCGGCTTGGATGTGTGCGCTGTCGCGGATGCGGATGGCAACGGCTTTTTGTGCGCCGTGCCAATGGGCGATACTGTGTTGCAGTTGGCGGGCGATGTCGGCTTCGCTTTGCGGGCTAAACGGCGCATAGGGGTTGGCGGGGAGATAGAACGGGTCAAGCAGCACGGCGGGGGCTTGGGGCGTGCTTGCTTGGGTTTCGCCCATTTTCAGGCTGCCGATATAGGCGATGGTTTGCGGTGTGCTCGTGCCGCCAAAGGGAATGCCACGAATTTTGATTTGCGTGTCGTCTGCCCACGCTTCGCGGCTGATGATGCGCCAATCTTGCATGATGCGGATGGCGCGTTCCACTTCGGGCAGGGCTTCAATTTGGGCGGGGTCAAACACGCGCTCATCGCCCACCGCACCGATGATGATGTGTTCCGTGCCGCGCGATAGATGCTCGGTTAAACCTTGGGCGCGGATAAATTGAACGACATTTTGCACAGCGGCTTCGCTGGCGTGCGGTTGCATAACGATAATCATGGGGTTGCTTTCGGGTTTTCAGGCTGCCTTGGGGCAATGCGTTGCGTGGATGCGGTTGAGGGCAGAAATTTTTGGTTTTCAGGCTGCCTATGTGGATTGCGCCAATGCCATCAATCGTGCGAAGTAACCAAACATAACCATTTTTCAGGCTGCCCTACCCTGCTCCATTAGACAGCCTGAAATCTTGGGCAAAGCCAAACCTGCTCCGCGCCACACAACAATAAACAAGAAAACAGGCAAGGTCATTATCCCCTTGCCTGCTGCTTTGTCCGCTTAAAACGGAATGTAGTTGCTTGGATTAACAGGCGTGCCGTTTTCGCGCACTTCAAAATGCAACTTGCCTGCGCTGCCCATTCTGGCGAGTGATTGCCCGCGCTTCACGCGCTCTTGCTCTTTCACAATCAAATTATCGCTACCGCTGTATGCAGTCAGCAAGTTAGGGCTGTGTTGCACCACCACCAGTTTGCCGTAGCCGCGCGGCCCGTTGCCGCTGAAAATTACTTGTCCATCGGCGGCGGCAACCACGGTTTGGCTGGCTATGCCTTGCAATTCCACACCCCGCGTGCTACTGCTAAACGCTTTGCTCACGCTTGCGCCTGCGAGCGGGTTTTGCCATGTTAGCCCCGCATGGCTGGCGGTTTTGCCCGATGCAGTAATAGTGGGCGTGGTGGTTACGCTGGTTGTGGTGGTAACAGCGGGCGTGGGTTGAACAACGGGCGTGCTGGCAACGGCTGCGCCTGTTACGCGCAAGGTTTGCCCCACACGCAGGTTTTCGTCTTGCAGATTGTTTACCGCGCGAAGCTGGCTTACGGTCATGCCGTGGCGTTGGGCGATGCTGTATAGCGTGTCGCCCGAAACTACTCGGTAGCTGCCTGTGGCTGTGCTGCCGTTGCCGTATGATGTGCCGCCCGCGCTATGGGGCTTTACCCGCAGGCTGGTCCCCAATTTAACGGTGTCATCGGTCATGTTGTTCCATGCGCGGATGTTGTCTTGGCTTACGCCATAGCGTTTGGCGATGTTATATAAGGTGTCGCCTGGTACAACTTGGTGGTGGGTGGCGTTTACGTCCACACTGGGATAAACGCCTGTTGGGTTGCTGTATGCGCTGGTGGTTGGCGCGGGCGCGGCGGGGGTGTAGGGGGCTGCGCCTGTGCTGCTGGTTGCGCCTGTGTTGGGGTTGTAAACGGTGGATGGTGTGGGCGTGTAGGGGGTTGCGCCATAGGGATTGCTTGCGTTGCCTGTTGCGCCTGCGTTGTCGTAGGGGGTGGCGTTGCTGGGGTTGTAGGGCGGTGCGGAGGTGTTGCAGCCTACGCCATTGCCCGCCACAACGGGGGCAGAATTTTTGGCAGCAGAACACGCAGTCAATAGGGCTGCGGCTGTCGCCAAAGTTAAAACGGAACGAAATTTCATAGGGCTACCCTTTTTCTGGTTGCTGAATAAAAACACGCGCAGCAAACGGCTGCAAACGGGCGTAATCATACCGTTTTGCTGGGGTATTGGGCAAGTTTTCAGGCTGCCTTTGCGCCGTTGTGTGGCGTGTTGGTGGGTGTGGATTTGTTTTCAGTCTGCCTTTGTGTGTAGAGTGGGCAACTGGTTTGCTCACGCCGCCCATCGTAAAACGAGCGGGCAAGCGAGTTGTCCACCCTACAAACTGTTTTCAGGCTGCCTTAGAACCTGTATTCATTATTTGCATAGGCAGATTTGATGACATAAAAGCGCGGATACAAGGCAAAAAGCACAGCAAGGTTGGACACCTTGCGAACATTTTTAACGCGGTAGCCGCGTTTTTAGGGCATTAAAGATGTCTATGGAAATAGTGAATACAGGTTCTTAATATCAGTGCGGGCAGGTTTATCTGTTTACGGCGGAAGTATTGGGCAGCCTGAAAGCGTATTTTCAAATACCGTTTTGGCTTTGCGCATTTTCAGGCTGCCTATTCGCATTCAAACCGCGCCCCCAAACTACAACTACAACACCGCCATCGGATAACTCCCCACCACTTTCACAAACGCCGCTGTTTCGCGCAGTTGCGCCAACGCCGCTTGCACGCGCTCATCCAATTCATGCCCTTCAATATCAATAAAAAACAAATACTCCCAAAGCCCTGTGCGGCTGGGGCGGCTTTCAAATTTGGTAAGCGAAATCCCCGCCCGCGTTAAAGGCTCAATCACGCGGTGCAGCATCCCCACATGGTTGGGTGCGCTGACCACCAGCGAAGTCTTATCCTTGCCGCTGGGCGTGGTGTCCTGATGCCCCAGCACCAAAAAGCGCGTGGTGTTGTTGGGCTCGTCTTCAATGTTTTCCGCAATTTTGGTGAGCCCATAAATCTCCGCCGCTGTTTGGCTGGCAATCGCCGCCACGTCTTCGTCCAACTGCGCCAGCCGCGCCGCTTCGCCATTGCTGGACACCGCCACGCGCGGCACGTCGCCGCTCAAATGCGTGTTCAGCCAATGTTGGCATTGCGCCAACGCCTGCGCGTGCGCGTACACCTTTTTCACCTTTTTCAGGCTGCCTGAAACGTTTAACAAATGATGATGAATGCGCAGCACCACTTCCCCGCAAGCGCGCAACGGCGTGTTCACCAGCAAATCCAACGTACGCCCCACCGAGCCTTCGGTGGAATTTTCCACAGGCGCAACCACATAATCCGCCTGCCACGCTTCGGTTAACCGCACGCTGTCGTCCACCGTGGTGCAAGGCACGGTAACCGCTGCGTGCCCAAAATGCTTAATCGCCGCCATCTGCGTAAACGTGCCCATCGGGCCCAAATACGCAATCGTCAGCGGACGCTCCACCGCCAAGCATTCGCTCATCACTTCGCGGAACAAGCGCGCCACGCCCTCATCGGGCAACGGGCCTTTGTTCAACGCCTTAATCCGCAGCAACACCTGCGCCTCGCGCTCAGGACGATACACCGCGCCTGTTCCTTTTAGCTCGCCAATCGCCCGCGCATGAATCGCCCGCTCGTTTAGCAAGCCCAAAATCTGCTGGTCAATCGCATCAATCGCATTGCGATGCGGCAACAATTTCTCATCAATAGACATCGGTTCAACTCCCAAAGCAAAACGCGCATTTTACCCAAATCATAAATTTTCAGGCTGCCTATTTGCCAGCATAGGCAGCCTGAAAACAGAAAAACCACGAAAAAAAAGGCAGCTCACGAAGAGCTGCCACAAATACCTCAATCAGAGATTTTACGCTTCACAAACAATGCAGGCTTTCGCCTGCCTCCGTTATGCTGCCCGAAAGGAGAAAGAAGCAGCACAACAAAGCGATTTAGCACACGGTTCTGCCCATGCAAAACCTCGCACCGAAATGGGTTGAATATTTCTCGTTGGTTGTTTTTGTAATTCAATGTAAGCCGAATTTTATGCTTGCTTACAAATCTTGACAACACAAAATCGCAATCAGGCATTTAATTTTTTATTTTTGCAAAACAGTAGCACAAAATGCCAATAATAAAAAATATTCAAAATCATTGTCTAAACCTTTTATTCCAATTACTACACCGCGTAACATCTCATACGCAAAAAAATTGCCCCACGTTTTCACAACGGGGGCACAAAAGGAACACAAACCACTACCAAATGTACTACACAGCAGCAAAGTTTGCGAACAATTTCTGTTGCTGCGTAGCTGGTAAAACGAATAGTACGCCCTTTTGTTTCTTTGTGCAAATGATAGTTATTATTATTTTGCTTGATTGCGGTAACTCGTTGATTGTAAATTAAACTAATTTTGCAAAAATTTTAAAATTCGCAACAAAATTGATAAAAGCAAAAAATGCTAGATAAAACGCTGCCCCATTTTGCCCCGCGCCATGCTTTTCAGGCTGCCTTGCTGCCCCTTTTGTAAAAATGCGATAATGCGATTTTCCTTCCACAGCAACGAAAGCAAATCCATGACGGCTCAAATCATCAATGGCAAAGAAGTTTCCGAACAATGTTTGCAACGCATCAGCGAGCAAGTGCAACAACGCCAAACCGAAGGCAAACGCGCCCCAGGTTTGGCGGTTATTTTGGTGGGCGATAATCCTGCCAGCGCGGTTTATGTGCGCAATAAGCAACGCGCTTGCGATAAGGTGGGCTTTCAATCGTTTTCGCATATTTTGCCCGCAGACACCGGCGAGACAGAGCTGCTGGCGTTGATTGATGCGCTGAATGGGCAAGATGATGTGGACGGCATTTTGGTGCAACTGCCCTTGCCACCGCATATCAACAGCCAAGCGGTGTTGGAGCGGATTCATCCTGATAAGGATGTGGACGGTTTTCATCCGTATAACGTGGGGCGGCTGCTGCAACGGATGCCGACGCTGCGCCCGTGCACGCCCAAAGGTGTGATGACGCTGCTGGATGCGTACAACATTCCTGTGAAGGGCAAGAAGGTTACGATTGTGGGCGCGTCTAATATTGTGGGGCGGCCGATGGCGTTGGAGATTATGCTGGCGGGCGGCACGCCTACGGTGTGCCATCGGTTTACCGAGAATTTGGCTTTGGAAGTGGCGACGGCGGATATTTTGATTGTGGCGGTGGGCAAGCCCAATTTCATCAAAGGCTCTTGGATTAAGCCCAATGCTACGGTGATTGATGTGGGCATCAATCGCTTGGACGATGGCTCGCTGTGCGGCGATGTGGAATTTGCGGCGGCGAAAGAACGTGCTTTTGCGATTACGCCTGTGCCTGGCGGCGTGGGGCCGATGACGATTGCGAGTTTGTTGGAGAATACGTTACAGGCGGCGGGGATACATGATGCAGCCTGAAAACGGTTTTGCGGCGTGATAATGGATAAAAACGGCACAGGGTTGATTCTGTGCCGTTTTTGTTTTCAGGCTGCCTATTTTTTCTTTTTCACGATGGTGATTTTGCCGTTTACCATTTTGAGCGTGCCTGCGGCGGGTTGGGCTGGGGTGGCTTCTTTTGGGGTGGGGCGCGGTGAATTGGTTTTAATTTCGTTGATGCCTGTGGTTTTCAGGCTGCCTTTGGCTTGGCGTGATTTGCTAGGTTTGTTGTTTTTAGCTTGTTCAACCTGTTCACGCGCTGCTGGTTTCGCATCGCCTTTCACATTACTTTTTGCCGTTTTCAGGCTGCCTGAACCATCCATCGCCGCTTGCTTTTTGCCTTTGCGCGATTTCTTGGCTGGGCTGGTTTCAACGGCTTTGGCTGTTTGCGACGGAACAGCTTGCGCTTGAACCGCTGGCTTGGCTGCTTTGGCTTCGTTCGCTTTCATTTCGCTGCCGTTTTCAGTTTTCAGGCTGCCTTTGCGCGATTTGCTAGGCTTATTGCTTTTAGCTTGTTCAACCTGTTCGCGCGCGGTTGGTTTTGCATCGCCTTTCACATCGCTGTTTACCGTTTTCAGGCTGCCTAAACCATCCGCCGCCGCTTGCTTTTTGCCTTTGCGTGATTTCTTGCCCGCGTTGGGTTCAACAGGCGCGACAGCCGCTTTCTTGCCGCGCGTATTTTTCAGGCTGCCTGAAATATTGGCAACCGCGTTGGCGGTTTTTTTGCCTTTGCGCGCTTGGCGCGATTCGCCGCCCGACACCAACGCCAAATCAATCTTGCTGGTATCCAAATCGGCGCGCGCCACTTTCACTACCACGCGGTCGCCCATTTTGAATTGCGCGCCGCTGCGCTCGCCTATCATGGACAGCGTTTCGGGGTGGTAGTTGAAATAATCTTCGCCCAAATCGCTCACGTGCACCATGCCTTCAATGTGGATGTCGTCCAGCGTAACAAAAATGCCAAAATTCGCCATGCCGCTGATTTTGCCTGCGAACACTTCGCCCACTTTGTCGCGCATATAGTAGGTTTTCAGCCAGTTTTCCACATCGCGGCTGGCATCATCGGCGCGGCGTTCGCAATGCGATGAATGTGCGCCCAATGCTTGCCAGTTGGCTTGGTATTGCTCGCCCGCCAGCACGGCTCTGATGGCGCGATGCACCAGCAAATCGGGGTAGCGGCGGATGGGCGAAGTGAAATGGGTGTAGTGTTCATACGCCAGCCCAAAATGCCCTGCGTTGTGCGGCTCGTATTGCGCTTGCTGCATGGAGCGCAACAGCATGGTTTGCAGCAATTCGCGGTCGTCGCGCTCGGCGACTTGCTCGGCAAGCGCGGCGTAATCTTTGGGCGCGGGATGGTCGCCGCCGCCCAGTTTCAATCCGAGCAAGCCCAGTTGTTCGCGCAGCGCGGCTAATTTTTCGGGCGGGGGCCCTGCGTGGTTGCGATACAGCGCGGGGTGTTTGTTTTTTAACAGAAAATCGGCGGAACACACGTTCGCCGCGAGCATACATTCTTCAATCAATTTATGCGCATCGTTGCGCACCACGGGGATGATGCGGTCAATTTTGCCGTTGTCGTTGAACAGCATTTGCGTTTCGCTGGTTTCAAATTCCATCGCGCCGCGTGCGTGGCGTTTTTTCTGCAATATTTTGAATAATTTGTATAAAGTGTTGAGCTGCTCGCTGTATGGATTTTGCGTTTTTTGGCTAATCCATTCCCACACTTGGTTGTAAGTGAGCCTGCCGTGTGATTTCATCACGGCGGGGTAGAAGCGATAGGATTTGATGTTGCCTGCAAACGTGATGTCCATGTCGCACACCATGCACAACCGCTCCACATCGGGGTTGAGCGAGCAAATGCCGTTGGATAGATTTTCAGGCAGCATCGGTATCACGCGGCGTGGAAAATACACGCTGGTGGCGCGTTCTTGCGCGTCTTGGTCTATGGCATCGTCGGGTTTCACATAATGGCTCACATCGGCGATGGCAACAATAAGCCGATAATTGCGCCCGATTTTTTCGGCGTACACCGCATCGTCAAAATCGCGCGACGTTTCGCCGTCTATGGTTACCAGCGGCAAATTGCGTAAATCCACGCGGTTTTTGCGGTCGCTCGGGCGCACTTTGGCGGGGATTTTGGCGGCGGCTTTCAGGCAGCCTGCGCTAAATTCGTGCGGCAATTTGTGTTTGCGCAGCGCGATTTCAATTTCCATGCCGCTGTCGGCGTAATCGCCCAGCACTTCGGTAATGCAGGCAACGGCGGGGCGATGGTTTTCGGGATAAGCGGTGATTTCGGCAACGACCACCTGCCCTTCGCTGGGCGCAAATTGCACCACGCTGTCGGGTTCTAAAATCACATTTTGCGTGAGCCGTTTGTCTTCGGGGTCTAGCACGGCGATGCCGCGTTCCAAGTAAAACCTGCCCACGATGGACGTTTGCGCACGCTCGATGATATCTAAAATTTGCCCTTCGCGCCGCCCACGGCGGTCTAGCCCCAGCGGGCGCACGGTTACAATGTCGCCGTTCATCACGCCGCGCGTTTGCCGCTCATACAGCACCAAATCGCCTTCGCCTGTGGGGATAAGCGGCACGGCAAAGCCAAAGCCGTCTTTGTGCATTTCCACGCGGCATTTCACGATGGCGAGTTTTTCGGCGGCGCAAACCAGATTGCGGCGGTTAATCAGAATTTGCCCATCGCGTGCCATCGCTTTAAGGCGACGTTCAAAAAATTCGTATTCGCTGTCGCTAATGGATAACTGATTGGCTAGGCTGGAGATTTTTTGCGGAATGCCTGCGGTTTCTAATAGCTGGATAATCCATTCGCGACTGGGCAGGGGGTGGGGGTATTTTTGTTGCTCCCGCGCGAGATAGGGGTCTTGGGCGCGCAGGCTGTTTTTTTTGCTTGGGGTTGTTTTGCTTTTGGTTTTTGCCATTTTTTTGTAAATCCTTGTTGTGATTGTTTGTTTTTGTAAAATGTGTACTTTAACGGAAAACGGGGCGCGGGGGAAGTTTCAGGCTGCCTAAATGGGTGGATTGGGACGCGGGTGTGGTTTGGGCGGATACGGCAGCCTGAAAACGAGTATGGCGAGTAGAAGGTTTGGTAATGTTGCCAACTCAACAGCATGGCGATGAGCCGTCACCGCTCCATTTTTGTTTTTCAGGCTGCCTTTGATGTCGCTGTTGTTTACAGCAAGGCAGATATCTAACTCGGCGCGTAAACAGTTTTTCAGGCTGCCTATACACGATAAGGCAGCCTGAAAGTGCTCATTCATGCAGCGAGCAATCAAAACGTGGCGCACACAATAATGCCGCCCATGCCCGCTTGCGGCGAGAGATGGAAAATTTGCCAGTTTTCGCCGCTGTGGATGTAATACGACAGCGTGGGAAACTCGGCGGCAACGCGCGGTGGCAGCGATGCAAGGTCGTATTCGTATAAATCAAACAAAATATTGTGCGGATAAAAGCCGTTGAGCGAAAAATCCACCACGCTGTTGAACTCGCAGTCTTCGTGTTCGTCAAAGCTCAAAATCAGTTTGTCTTCGTGCGGGATGTGGCGGATGGCGGTTAAGCGGGCGTTGGCGTAGCATTGGGTGGCGGTCATATTATGCAATGGGGGCGGGTAAACGAAAGGTGGCATTGTAGCCCTAAACTTTTGCGCGTGGCAGTTTTTCGCCCTACAATCGGCGCGTTTTTGGTTTTGCAAACAGGATGAAATGGCTAAAAAAATTCTGGTTTTGTCGCCTTCGTGGATTGGCGATTGCGTGATGACGCAGCCGATGCTGCGCCGTTTGCGCGAATTGCATCCCGATTGCGTGATTGATGTGTTTGCGCCCAAGTGGTCGCAGGCGGTGTATCGGCGCATGGATGAAGTGAACGAGGTTTTGGACAACCCATTTGGACACGGTGCGTTGCAACTGCGCGAGCGTTGGCGCGTGGGGCGGATGCTGGGCAAGCGCGGTTATGACCAAGTGATTGCCACCGCAGGCAGCCTGAAAATGGGGCTGCTGGCGTTTGCCACACGCATCAAGCAGCGCACGGGTTATGTGGGCGAACAGCGTTATGTGCTGCTTAACGACATCCGCAAGCTGGATAAAGCCGCGCTGCCGCTGATGGTGGATAGATACACCGCGCTGGCGCACGCATCGCAAGCGGCGTTTGACGGGCATTCTTCGCAGCCCAGTTTTACCATCAGCGCGGCAAGCCAAGCGGCGGCGTTGGCAGCGCATGGGTTGGATTTGGACAAGCCCGTGATTGCGTTTTGCCACGGCGCGGAATACGGCGTGGCAAAGCGTTGGCTGCCGCGCCATTTTGCCGCCACGGCGCAGCATTACGCCCAGCGCGGTTATCAAATTTGGCTGTTTGGCTCGCACAAAGATTTTGATTTAGGCGAAGAGATTAACCAGCTTTCAGGCTGCCTATGCACCAATTTATGCGGCAAAACCAGCCTAGACGAAGCGATTGATTTGCTCGCCTGCGCGGATAAAGTGTTTTGCAACGACAGCGGCTTGATGCACCTTGCGGCGGCGGTGGGCTGCAAGCTGGTGGCGATTTACGGCTCATCCAGCCCCGAGCATACGCCGCCGTTAAGCGACAAAGCCAAAATCGCCACGCTGAATTTGGCTTGCAGCCCCTGTTTCCAACGCGAATGCCCGCTGGGGCATTTTGATTGCATGACCAAATTGCTGCCTGAAAAGGTGATTGCGATTGCGGAAGAATAAATTTCAGGCTGCCTATTGATGCTCTTGCCAGCGTTAGCCTAATTCGCAAGACAGCCTGAAAACGGATGCCATCATGCCAAACAAAGGCAGCCTGAAAAGCACCCATTCGCTTTTCAGGCTGCCTAATCTTTTTCAATCAATCTACTACTGCTGCGGCTGTACCAGCTTAATCAACCCGTCCCCCAAATATCCGCCTTGCTCAAATCCGGGCAGCACAAAGAAATACCCGCCGCCAAATGGCTTGATGTACTCTTCCAGCGGTTCGCCGTTGAGCAAGCCTTGCACGAAGATAAAGCCGTCTGCCAAGTTGGCTTGGTACATGGTCAAAATTAAGCCTACGTCTAACTGTTTGGCGGTTGATAAGCCCAGCGAGTAGTTGTAGGGGCGGCGGTAGAGTTGGTGGCGTTTTAAGAACTCGGGGTCGCGCGGGTTGGCTAGGCGCATGTGGCTGTCTTTGGGAATGCGTTTGCCGTCTGGGTCGCTGGCATAATCGGGCGCATCGTGTTCGTGTTTTTTGCCCAGCGGGGCGGCGGAGTATTTGGCGCGCCCAAAGATGTCTTGTTGCTCTTGCAGCGGGGTTCTGTCCCAAAATTCAACCAGTTGGCGAATGATGCGTATGGCTTGGTAGGTGCCGTTTTTTGCCCACGCGGGTTCGTCTTGGCTGTTTTCGGTGATGCCTGTCCACAGCATGGTGTCGGCGACTTTGGGGTCGCGGATATTGGGGTTGCCTGTGCCGTCGCGGAAGCCAAATAGATTGCGGGAGGCGGCATCGGGGGCTTCGGTTTTGGGTGCCCAGCCGTCTATCGCCCAGCGGATGGTGGCGACGTGGCTGGTGTTTTTGATGATGTCGCGCAGGGCGTTTTGGCAGGTTTCGGGGCTGAATGCGCTGATTTGTAGGCTGATGTCGCCGTCGCACCATTCGGCTTTTAGGGCATCGTTGGGGAAGTCGGTCATTTCTTGCAGGCGCAGGGGTTTGTGTTTGGCGAGCCCGAAGCGTGCGTCAAATAGGCTGTTGCCTACGCCTACGGTGATGGTAAGCCCGTCTGGGGGGATTTGTTTGCCGAGTATGCCGCTGCTGGGGGGCGGGAGTTTGTCGTCAATTTCGGCGATTTCGCCGCCTTGGGTAAGAAATTCTATGCGGGCGGTGAGCGTGCGGAAGAAGTTTTCTAGCTCTTTGGTGTTTTTGGCGAGTACGTCAAAGGCGCAGAGTGTGCCGAAGGGTTGTTCTTTGTCGGGGGTGATGATGCCTGCTTGGTGTGCGCCGTGGCAGGGTATGCTGACGTTGGAATGCCCACTGCCGCCGCAAGCGTCGTTGTTGGCGGGGGTGGGGTTGGATGTGCCGCTGGCTGGACTGTTGCTTGGGCTGGTGGCGGGCTGTTGTTGGCAGGCGATTAGGCTGCCTGTGGCTAGGGTTGCGCCAACAGCGGCGGCGGTTTTGAATAGGGCGCGTTTGCTGGGGGATTGGAGTTGTTCGCTCATGGTGGGGTTTCCTTTATCGTTGTTGGGGGGTATGGTGCGGTTGCGTTGGATGAATGGTTTTTAGCTACGCTGAACTTCGTTTCAGGCTGCCTTATGCGTTGCGATTGCGATATTTGGGCGCGGGCGTGACAGAATAGGCAGCCTGAAAACGGTATTCGCGTGATTACGGCTTGCTTGCAAGCCGTGCGCTGGCTTAGTCGTTCCCATTCAGCCTTATACTGCGTTGGCTCACCTTGCTGTACTACTTGTACTATCTGCGGCTCGCTGCCTTGTCTAAGGCTGAATGGAAACGACTACTCTGTTTTTCAAACGTGAAAAGGCAGCCTGAAAAGCGTTTGCGGGGCTTTTCAGGCTGCCTTTGCTGGCTTATTTCAAGCCCAAGGTGCCGCGCAGTTGCGCTAGGTCTTCTGCCAGTGCGTTGATGGGCACTTGCAGCGCGTTGCGGTCTGCTTTGGTGAGTTTTTCGTAGTCGGCGTAGCTGCCGTCTGCATTTTTGTATTTGGCTAGGATTTCGTTGACGGTTTTGAAGTTCGCGTCCACTTTATCCAGCAGGGCTTGGTTTTTCTCGGCGATTTGTGGGCGGAACAGTTCTACGATTTTGTATGAACCGTCCACGTTGGCTTGGAAGTCGCTCAAATCGGTGTGGCTGTAACGGTCTTCTTCGCCGGTGATTTTGCTGCTGGCGACTTCTTCAATCAATTCTGCCGCGCCGCCGACTACTTTACCTGGGGGGAAGGAAAGTGCGTCAATTTCGGCTTGCAGTTTTTTCACGTCTGCCAGCAGTTTATCGGCGGTTGCGCCCATGTCTTTCACATCTTTTTGCACCCACAGCGCGTGTTCAATGCGGTGGAAGCCTGTGAACATGGAATCTTTTGCGCGCAGTTTGAAGTCGTCTTCGCGCGCGTCAATGGCGGGGTCTAGCTCGTTAAACAATTCGGCAATCGGCTCTACGCTCTACGCGTTCGTAGTGCACGCGGGTGGAAGCGAACAGCGATTTGGCTTTGTCAATATCGCCTGCTTTCACGGCGGCAACAAAGGCTTCGGTTTTGGTTACCAGCTCTTTGGCTTCGCCTTGAACGTATTTTTTGTATTCGCCGAGTGGTTGCGCCAGTTTTTCCAGCGCGGCTTCATCAGTGGTGTCTTTAAAGCCGCTGTCGGTAACAATCAGCTTGCCGCGTGGGTTGGTGAGCAAGCCGCAAGTCATTTCGTATTCGCCCGGCAGCAGGGTTACGGTCATTTTGTCGGACAACGATGGCGCGATGTTTTCGCGCTCGTCCACCACCATCACGCCTTTTAAGATTTCCCATTCCAGCTTGCGGGTGCTGTCGTTTTTGATTTGGAACACGGTTTGACCGCTGGGCACGGTGATTTGCATCGGCTCGCAAGCGTTGTCGTTCACGGCAACAGACACGCTGCCATCGGCATTGCGTGGGGTTTCGCCAGCAGGTGCAGAAGCGGCAGCTTGGGAAGCCGCGCCCGATGCCGCGCTAGGCGCAGGCGCGTCTTTTTTGCCTTCGGGCGGTTGGCACGCTGTTAAGGCAAACATTGCAGCCAAAGTAGCGGAGAGATATTTCACTTTCATAAAGGTTTCCTTAGAGTAGTAAATAAAACAAGTTTTCAGGCTGCCTTTTGCTGCCTGAAAAATAGGTACAACACAGTTACCAGATAAACAACATACAACACCAAATCGCTCACAACAGGGTGGTCGGTGTAGCCAAAAAAACCGCCCAGCAACACGCCCATCACGCTGTCGTTATGCAAAATATGCGATGAGTCAAACACAATGGTTTGCCCAATATTCCACACGCCCGCTTCATGCAGCGCACGAAACGCGCCCGCCAGCAAGCCCGCCGCCACAAAAATCAACAGCACGCCCGTCCATTGGAAAAACTTGCCCAAGTTGATTTTCACGCCGCCTTTGTAAATCAAATAACCAATCACAGCCGCCGCCACCAAGCCCAACACCGCGCCAAGCGGCATTTCGGCGGTCGGTGCTTGGTTAAACACCGCAATCAAGAAAAACACGCTTTCCAAGCCTTCACGCGCCACCGCTAAAAACGCCATGCTCACCAACGCCCAGCCATGCCCCGAGCCGCGCTGCAAGGCATTGCTCACCGAAGTTTGCAGTGATTGCTTTAACCCGCGCGAAGCCTTTTTCATCCACAGCACCATGTAAGTCAGCATCGCCACGGCAAACAAGCCCAGCGCGCCGACCACAAATTCTTGCTGCTTTTGCGGGATTTCGCCCGTTTCGCGGTGTATCCACAAGCCCAGTCCCAAACACATCAGCGCGGCGAGCACCGTGCCAATCCACACTTTCGGCATCATGTGCGCATAGCCCGATTGCTTCAAAAAGCCTGCCACGATGCCCACGATTAACGCCGCTTCAATACCTTCGCGCAGCATGATGAGAAACGCAACTAACATATCTTTTCAAAATCTTTACAAAAGACGCGATTATACGGAGAACAAAGAGAAAATACAAATCGTTATTAGTATCTAAATAAAAATCATGGCTCAATAGAAGATACTGTCTTGTTTTCAATCAGTATCTTTTTTGAGCCACAAAATTTATCTCAACGCCAAAAACAGCCGCGCCACGTTTTCCGCTGCCGATTGCAAATTTGCCCTGCCATGCTGCAACGTGGCTTCCAAAGTGTCCAGTTGGCGAATAATCGGGAACACCGCGTCAATGCCGCAATCGTAAACAGCAGGATAATCGGCGCGCAGGCAGCCCACCAGCGCAATCACGGGCTTGCCAAACTGTTTTGCCACCCGCGCCACGCCAATGGGTGTTTTGCCGTGCACGCTTTGCGCGTCCATGCGCCCTTCGCCGGTAATCACCCAATCGGCATCGCGGATTTGGTCGGCCAGTTGCACATAATCAATCACAATTTGCACGCCCGATTTCAGCTCGGCACGCGGCAGCAACAACACACCGCCACCCATGCCGCCCGCCGCGCCTGTGCCCGCGCCGCTGGCGATGTCTTTGCCTGCATCGCGCTGGATGATTTGGGCAAAATGCGCCAGATTGGCGTCCAGCGAGCGCACCATTTCGGGCGTTGCGCCCTTTTGCGGCGCAAACACCGCCGCCGCGCCTTTTTCGCCACACAGCGGATTGTTCACATCGCAAGCTACTTCCAGCGCAACCTGCTGCAAACGCGCATCCAAGCGGGAAAAATCCGCCCGCGCCAGTTGCGCCAAACTGCCGCCGCCGTAGCCAATGGCTGCGCCGTGTTCATCCAGCAAATTCGCACCCAAGGCTTGCAGCATCCCCGCGCCGCCATCGTTGGTTGCGCTGCCGCCAATGCCGAGCAGGATTTTTTCCACGCCGTGATTCAACGCCGCCAAAATCAATTCGCCCGTGCCATAGCTGGTGGTGATGAGCGGATTGCGCTCGCTGGGCGGCACCAGATGCAAGCCCGAAGCCGCCGCCATTTCAATAATCGCGGTTTTGCCATCGCCCGAAATGCCGTAGTGCGCGGCGATGCGATTGCCCAGCGGCGCGGTTACTTCGGCGGTGTGCAGCGTGCCAGCGGTGGCATCAATCAGCGATTGCACCGTGCCTTCGCCGCCATCCGCCATCGGGATTTTGACGCATTGCGCGTGCGGCAAAACGGCTGTTAAGCCCGCTTCAATCGCATCGGCGACTTCCAGCGCGGTTAGGCTTTCTTTGAAAGAATCGGGGGCGATGATGATTTTCATGGAGTGTCCTTGTTGGGTGGGGAAAGTGCACGGCTTGCAAGCAAGCCGTAGGGGCGCGGGGTGGCGTTTCAGGCTGCCTAATCGTTGCACCCGCGTTTAGGCAGCCTGAAAATGGTTTCGGGTGTAGGGTGGGCAACGGGTTGCCCACCAAATATTGCTGTTCGGCGTGGTGGGCAATCAATTGCCCACCCTACGCATGGTTGCAATCAGCCGTATATAGGACAAGAGTAGTATTTTCAGGCTGCCTAATCGTTGCGCCTGCGGTTTAGGCAGCCTGAAAACCAAAAATGGAGCGGCGACGGCTCATCGCCAAAGGGTGTGTTTAATGGTAATGGGCTTTGCGGGCGAGCAGGAATATGTTGGCGAACAGACGATGCTCCATCGGTTGCGGGTTGGGCATGGGTTTCAGGCTGCTTCAACATTCATTTTCGCCTGCGGTTTAGGCAGCCTGAAAATGGTTTCGGGCGTAGGGTGGGCAACGGGTTGCCCACCGAATGTTTCGGTTGGTTACGGTGGGCAAGCGAGTTGCCCGCACTACGGCTAAACGCGGGCGCGATGGTTAGGCAGCCTGAAACGGCTCCCCGCGCCCCTACGGCTTGCTTGCAAGCCGTGCTCTGGCTAAAAACAACCGATGCAGCCTGAAATAAACATAAACATTCTGTTTCAGGCTGCCTTTATCCATCCGAGCAGCCTGAAAACGAGTGCCTCACGTTTCAACCAAGCTCAAACCAAACCGCCTAGCCAAACCAGCGGAACACGCCGTAAATCAGCGTGGAGACGATGGTCATAATCAAGCCGACGGCGGTTTCGTAGGGGATGACTTTGAGCCGATCTTTGATTGCCATGGCAACGCTGCCGCCTGTGGCGTGGAAGAACGAGCCGTGCGGCATGTGGTCAAACACGGTTGCGCCTGCGTGTATCATCGCTGCGCCTGCCAAGCTGCTGATGCCCAAATCCAGCAGCGTGCCGCTGAATACGTTGGATGCAACGGCGGTGCCTGCGGTGGTGGACGCGGTTGCCAGCGACATCAGGCTGCCTGAAACGGGGGCGAGCAGATAGGCGGGTAAGCCCGAAGCGGTGAGCGCATGAATCAACACGTCTTTTAAGCCTGAATTGCCGATAATCCCCGCCAGCGCGCCTGTGCCCAGCAGCATAATCGCCACGCCCGACATTTTGCCCAAGCCGCTCACGGCGTAATCGTTGATTTTGCGAAACTGCCCCATGATGGTTGCGCCTGCCATGCCGCCCACGGGCAAGGCAATCAGCGGGTCAATCTTAATATCGGCAATCGGGCGCAACGCCAGCAACACAATGGCGACAACGGGCGCGGCAATCGCGGCGGCAAACGATGGATATTTGCCATCAATCGCGTGCGCGGCGGCTTCTTCGGGGGCAACGGCGGTGCCTGTTTTGGTTAAGCGTTTGGCGAGAAAATAGGTGAGCGTCAGCCCAAAGATGGCGGGGATGATGCCCGCCACCATCACCGAAGTGAGCGGGATTTTGAAGGTGTCGGAAGCGGCGATGGCGTTGGGGTTGGGCGACATCAAATTGCCCGCTTTGCCGCCGCCTATCATCGCCACCAAAATCGCCATTTTGGATAAGTCCACACGCTGCGCCAACGCCAGCGCAATCGGCGACACGGTAATCACGGCAACGTCAATAAACACGCCCACCGCCGTTAAAATCAGCGTGGCAACCGCTAATGCCAGCAAGGCACGAGTTTCGCCCAGCTTTTTCACAATGGTTTCGGCGATGACGGTTGCCGCGCCCGATTCAATCAACACGCCTGCCAACACGCCCGCCGCCAAAATCCGCATCACGGCGGTGGTGATGCCTTTGGCGCCGTCTATCATCAGGGTAACAGTTTGCACCAAATCTGCGCCGCCAATCAGCCCGCCAACCAACGCGCCCGCCATCATGCCGTAAACAGGCGGCACTTTTCGCAAAATCAAACCGATGGCGACCACCAACGCCACAATCGCGCCTAACGCGCTTACAGAAACAGCCATTTATTTCTCCTTGGGATGTAGTGAAATGTAATCGCTGCGTATGTTAAGGATTTGTAATCGTGCGTGTCAATTTCTTTACAAAAAAAGGATGACTAAATCATTTTAGTCATCCTGCTTGGCTTTGCGCTGCGCGGTTTTAGCCGCTAGTCAATCGTATATTGAATCGTTACCACCAGCCGCACTTTTTTCTCAATCGTGCTGGTGCTGTAACTGCCACCGTAGCTGTCGTCGCCGTCTTCATCGGTTACGCCTGCGGCTTTGATGTCAAACGAACCTTGCGAAGCGGAAGTCATCGCGCCCACGCGGGCGTTGCCTGTTTTGGCGAACTCATCGGCGCGCACTTTTGCGTCTTGCGTGGCTTTGGCGATTAAATCGCGCTTGATGGTTTCCAAGTTGTCCAAAAAGTATTTGGGCTCGCCAAAGACAACATTTTCGTTTTCGGCGCGCAAGCCTTGTATGGCGGATAGGGCTTTTTGCAGCGCGGCAAGGTCTTTGGTGGTTACGGTGATGTGGCGCGTGGCATCGTAGCCGTTTTGGCGGGTGCGCTCGTTGTCTTTTTCGTCGTAATAGCGTTCGTTGTGGCTGGATACGTCCACTTCGTCTTGTTGCAGGGCTTCATAGGGGAAGCCTTGTTGTTTCAGGAAATCTTTGAGCTTGGCAAGGTGTTTCTTGTTGGCGGCTAATGCGGCGGCGTAGTCTTGCCCCCATGTTTCTACGCCCACGCGCCATGTGCCGAGCGTGGCGTTGTGCTGCGCTTCGGCCAGCCCTTTTACCGTAATCGTGCCCGGTTGGCGCAGGTTTTTGAATTGCGCGCCCAGCAGCCCTGCACCTGATGCAATGCCTGCGGCGAGAATGATGGCGGGGAGAATTTTGTTGTCGCTCATGGTGTTGCCCTTTCACAGAAAGATGGTGGGAAATGTGATTATCCGCTTTTCAGGCTGCCTCTATCAACCACCGCGCGGCTTGGGCTAGCCGCTGCGGCACGTTGTCAAAATGCCCGCCTGCGTTGATTTCTAACGTGCAGGGGCAGGCGTATTGCTGCCATTGTGTGAACACGGCTTCGGTGGCGGTTTGCACGGCTGCCATGCGCGGGTTGCGGCTTTGCGCTTCTTTGTCGCCCAGCGAAAAATACATGGCTTGCGGCAAGGGGTTGGGCGTGTGCGCAGCGGCGAAATCTGCCCAGCCGTCAAACCATAGGCTGCCTGAAACGCTGGCGATGCGCTGGAAAAAATCGCTGCGGTAGGCGGTATAGAGCGCGAATAAGCCTGCCAACGAGTAGCCAAGCAAGCCGCGCCATTGCGGCTGCAAACCCAGTTCGCGCTCGGCGGTGGGCAAGATGGTGGCGGTTAATTGCTGCAAGGTTGCGTCTGCGCCACCGCCGAAATCTGCGCCTTTGGCAAACAGCTTGGGCGCGTGCCACGGGGTGAAGGCGTGTTCCCAGTTGGCTTCGGGCTGGGCAAGTAGTGCGATGTAGTCGGGCAACAGCGCGGCGAGCGCATCGGCTTCGGCGGGGCTGTCGGGGAACGCCAGCAGCGTGGGGGCATTGGGGCGATGCTGGGCGGGGAGATAGGCGGTGAGTTCGCGTTGGTTGATGTGAAGCGTGTGTTTGTTCATTTTGGGAAATCCTTAAAGGCAGCCTGAAAAAGCTAAACGGGGTTAGCGCGGCTTTCTAAATAAACCGAAAATAGCCACAAATGTTATCAAAACAAGCCACAGCAGCAGCGATGTGGGCAATTTGCCTGTGTGTTGCCACGCTAAAATCAGGCTCAACAGCGGTGGGAAAATGGCAATGGCAAACGCTGCCCGTTTCCACCATTTCAAATGGCTGGCTTGCTGGGCGCGTTGCATGGTTTGCAGAATCTGGGCTGATGCGTTGAGATGATGATTGTCGTTCATGGTCAAAATCCAAAAAAGCAGCCTGAATGTTAATTTTCAGGCTGCCTATGTTTGCGTGTTGATAACCTGATGGCTTAACGGATGTTTACTATTTTAAACACTATTTAAATGTGTTAAAAGTAACGCAACTTTGTTAATTGCAATAAACGCCCGCCCGCCATGTTCACCGACACCCACACCCATCTCACCCACCCTGCCCTGTTTTTCAGGCTGCCTAACATCATCGCCCAAGCCCGCGCCGCGCAGGTTAGCCAGTTTATCGTGCCCACCGCTGAACACGCCGAATGGGCAACCGCGCTCGCGCTGCTCAGGCAGCCTGAAATCCGCGCCGTTGCGCTGGGCATCCACCCGTGGCACGCCGAGCAAGCCAGTCCCAGCGCGTTGCACGAATTGGCGCAGCATCTGCATCAGCATCCCGCGCTGCTGGTGGGCGAAATCGGCTTAGATTTTTACGACAAAACCCAGTCGCCCGAACGCCGCGCCGCGCAAATCCAAGCCTTTCAAGCCCAGCTTGCGCTTGCCCAGCAGCATCGCCGCCCGATTATTCTGCACAACCTGCGCGCCACCGCCGCCATCATCCAAGCCATCCAGTCCACCCAATTTACACGCGGCGGCATCGCCCACGCCTTTTCAGGCAGCCTAGAAGAAGCGCGGCTGCTGATGCAACGCGGCTTCAAAATCGGCATCGGCTCGCTGCTGCTCAACCCCCGCGCCAAAAAAGCCCGCATTGCCGCCGCGCAACTGCCGCTGAACGCCTTATTGCTGGAAACCGACAGCCCCTTTGGGCAGCCTGAACAGCAAAACACGCCCGCCAACGTGCAGCGCATCGCCGAAATGGTTGCCCAATTGCGCGGCATATCGTTGGCAGAATTGGCGGCGGCGTGTGAACAGAATTTGGTGGAACTGCTCACACAATAGTCAGCCAGCCCACCACCATGCCAGAGCACGGCTTGCAAGCAAGCCGTAGGAGCGCGTGGATAGTTTCAGGCTGCCTAACGTTTGCGCCCGCGTTTAAGCATCGGATGGGCGTTTTCAGGCTGCCTGAAAACAATTAGGCAGCCTGAAAGCCCATCCTTGCAAACCTTAACACTTCCCGCTTACAATCCCCCGCATCCGCAACCAGCCCCAAAAGGAACGCCCATGCCCATTTACAACTTCTCATCCGGCCCCGCCACCCTGCCCGAAAGCGTACTGCGCACCGCGCAACAAGAAATGCGGGACTACAACGGCACAGGCTTATCCGTGATGACGATGTCGCACCGCTCCGATGCCTTTCTCAGCATCCTGCACCACGCCGAGCAAGACCTGCGCAGCCTGATGAACATCCCCAGCCACTACAAAATCCTGTTTTTGCAAGGCGGCGCATTGGCGCAGTTCACCCAAGTCGCGCTCAACCTAGCGCAAGGGCATCAGCGCGCGGATGCCGTTATCACAGGCAACTGGTCGCGCATCGCCGCCGAGCAAATGGGCAAACTCTCGCCGCATCTAAACGTGCACATCGCCGCGCACGGTGGCGAACAGTTCAACTACACCAACCTGCCCGCGCCCGAAACATGGGACATCAGCCCACAATCCGCCTTTGTGCACTACGTCATCAACGAAACCGCCCACGGCGTGCAATACCACCCCATCCCCAAGCTCGGCAACGACGCACCGCCCGTGGTGTGCGATTTCTCGTCCGAAATCCTATCGCGCCCGATTAACGTGTCCGACTTCGGCGTAATCTACGCAGGCGCGCAAAAAAACATCGGCATGGCCGGCGCAACCGTCGTCATCATCCGCGAAGACCTGCTCGCACGCTGCACCGACCGCATCCCCAACGTATGGAACTACCAAGTCCACCTAGACCGCAACGGCATGTACAACACCCCCTGCACCTACGCCATCTACATCGCAGGCTTGGTGTTCCGCTGGCTGCAAACACAAGGCGGCATCGCCAAAATCGCCGCCATCAACGAGCGCAAAGCCGCCCTGCTCTATCAAACCATAGACCAAAGCGGCGGCTTCTACCGCAACGCCATCGCCCCCGAAGCCCGCTCGCGCATGAACGTCATTTTCAGCACAGGCAACACAGCATTGGACGCACGCTTCGTGCAAGAAGCCGCGCTAAACGGCTTGCAATCGCTGGCAGGCTACAAAACGCTCGGCGGAATGCGCGCCAGCATCTACAACGCCATGCCGCTAGCAGGCGTGGAAACGCTGGCGCAATTTATGCACGAATTTCAGCGCAAGAACGGATAATGGCGCGTTTCAGGCTGCCTTACCAATGGAACGGCAACGGCTCGTCGCCAAATTGCCAAAGTTATTTAACGATGGGCTTAACTTCGCATTCATTTTGTCATTACAACATAGGACAAATAAAACGCGAAGTTAGGACAAAATCGCCGCGCGGTTACAAATCATCCATTAAATAAAACTTTCAGGCTGCCTTGGGGGCGCAATCCCAAGGCAGCCTGAAAACAAACCAAGTGAGTTTCAGCAAAGCTAAAACCATCAACACAACCGCCATACACAAAACAACCGCCCACACCCAAAAACAAACCGCGCACTCATCCCCAGCTTTCGCCAGCGCACGGCTTGCAAGCAAGCCGTAGAGACGCGGGCAAACATTTCAGGCTGCCCAATATTCGCCCCCGCACCCCAAGTCCCGCATCACATTTCAGGCTGCCTTTCCCCCCATAAAAAACATTTCAGGCTGCCCATCTCCAAAAGACAAGGCAGCCTGAAAATCATCCATCCCAATAATTACGCTTCAACCGTTTTCAACAATTCCTGCAATTCCCCCGCTTCAAACATCTCCATCAAAATATCCGCCCCGCCGATAAACTCCCCGTTCACATAAAGCTGCGGAATCGTAGGCCAGTTGCTAAATTCCTTAATGCCTTGGCGCACTTCATCGTTTTCCAGCACGTTCACCGTGGCAAAGCTCTCGCAGCCTGCCGCTTTCAAAATTTGCACCGCGCGAGAAGAAAACCCACATTGCGGAAACTGTTTCGTGCCTTTCATAAATAAAACAATCGGATGCGTGGTAACCACTTCTTTGATTTGCTCTTGAATGCTCATGGATGTGTCCTTTGATAGCGTGTGAAAAAACCGCGATTATAGCGATTTTTCAGGCTGCCTGTGTTAAGATTTGCCCTTGTCTTTTTAACAAACGAGCCAGCCATGACCCACCGCATTCTCACAGGCGTAACCACCACAGGCATCCCCCATTTGGGCAACTATGTCGGTGCCATCCGCCCCGCCATCCGCGCCGCCGCGCAAGACAACGCCCAATCCTATCTGTTCCTAGCCAACTACCACGGCATCATCAAATGCCACGACCCCGCGATGATAGCCGAATCCACCCGCGCCGTTGCCGCCACATGGCTTGCCTGCGGCTTGGACACCGAACGCACCACGTTTTACCGCCAATCCGACATCCCCGAAATCCTAGAACTGAACTGGATTTTAACCTGCATCACCGCCAAAGGCTTGATGAACCGCGCCCATGCCTACAAAGCCGCCGTGGACAAAAATATCGCCGAAAATCAAGACCCTGATTACGAAATTGAAATCGGGCTATACAGCTACCCCATCCTGATGACCGCCGATATTCTCATGTTCAAAGCCAACAGCGTGCCCGTGGGACGCGACCAAATCCAACACGTTGAAATGGCGCGCGACATCGCCCAACGATTTAACCATCGCTTTGGCAAAGAGATTTTTGTGTTGCCCGAAGCGGCGATTGACGAAAACGTGCAATTATTGGTGGGGCTGGACGGGCGCAAAATGTCCAAATCCTATGGCAACACCATCCCGCTGTTTCAAACGCCGAAACAGCGGCAAAAATCGGTAAACAAAATCGTAACCAATCTAAAAGAACCAGGTGAACCCAAGCAAAAAAACGAAAGCCCATTGTTTGAAATTTATCAAGCGTTTAGCACGCCCGAAGAAACGCGCGAATTTGAAAAAATGCTCAACGAAGGCTTGGCTTGGGGCGAAGCGAAAAAACTGCTCGCCGCCAAAATCGGCGCGGAGTTGGACGACAAAACCGATGTGTACAACGACCTGATTGCCCATCCATCGCGCATTGAAGATATTTTGCAAGCGGGCGCAGCCAAAGCGCGAACCGAAGCGCGAGAATTGTTGGCAGAAGCCAAAGAAGCGGTGGGCATTCGCACGCTGAAATAGGTTTCAGGCTGCCTTTTATATTGTTGCTTAACCCATTTTCAGGCTGCTTTTGCACACACCATCAAGGCAGCCTGAAAACCGAAAATCATTTAAACCCAATCGTTTACAAGGAAACCCCAAATGACCCAACACCACAAACTCATCATCCTAGGCTCGGGCCCTGCTGGCTACACCGCCGCCATCTACGCCGCGCGCGCCAATTTGCAGCCCGTTATCATCACAGGCATGGCGCAAGGCGGGCAGCTGATGACCACCACCGAAGTGGACAACTACCCGCCGTTTCCCGATGGCGTGCAAGGGCCTGAATTGATGGAGCAATTTTTGAAACATGCCGAACGCTTTGGCACGCAAATTGTGTTTGACCAAATCAACAGCGTGGACTTGCAACGCCGCCCGTTCACGCTCAAAGGCGACATGGGCGAATACACTTGCAATGCGCTGATTGTGGCAACAGGCGCGTCTGCCAAATATTTGGGCTTGCCCAGCGAAGAAGCGTTTGCAGGGCGCGGCGTATCGGCTTGCGCCACTTGCGATGGCTTTTTCTATAAGGGGCAAGACGTTGCCGTGGTGGGCGGCGGCAATACGGCGGTGGAAGAAGCCTTGTATCTTGCCAACATCGCCCGCAGCGTTACCCTAATCCACCGCCGCGACACGTTCCGCGCAGAAAAAATCATGGTAGAAAAACTGATGCAGCGCGTGGACGAAGGCAAAATCATCCTGAAAACCAACGCGCAGTTGGGCGAAATCTTGGGCGACGACGCGGGCGTAACAGGTGCGCGTTTGCGCCACAACGATGGCAGCAGCGAAGACATCGCGGTGCAAGGCGTGTTCATTGCCATTGGACACCAGCCCAACACCGAAATTTTCAAAGGGCAGTTGGACATGGACGCAACGGGCTATTTGATTACGCGCGGCGGCAACGATGGCAACACAGGCGCAACCAATATTGACGGCGTGTGGGCGGCGGGAGATGTGAAAGACCATGTGTATCGCCAAGCGATTACCAGCGCGGCAAGCGGCTGCCAAGCGGCGTTGGACGCGGAACGCTGGCTGGATAGTCAGGCGTAAACGGTTTAGGCAGCCTGAAATGTGGTGATGCGTTTTCAGGCTGCCTTGGCGTTTTAAAGTTCAGTCGGCGTAGGGCGTGTGGCTGTGCCATGCACCGTTTGGCAATGTTCAAAATGATACGCACGCCCCGCTTGTTTATGCGCCAAAAGGCAGCCTGAAACACCATTCCTTTTTTCAGGCTGCCTCTTCCCAAAAACGATGAGTAGCATCCTAAGAACCTGTATTCACTATTCTCATAGGCATCTTTTATGCCCTAAAAACGCGGCTACCGCGTTAAAAATGCTCGCAAGGTGTCCAACCTTGCTGTGCTTTTTGCCTTGTATCCGCGCTTTTATATCATCAAATCTGCCTATGGAAATAGTGAATACAGGTTCTAAAATATGCCGCACCGCCGTTCCCTCTCCCGCTGGCGGGGGTGGTAGGTTAAACAGCCACCCCCATCCTAGCTTTCCCCCGCCAGCGGGGAAAGGAACAGATTGCAGAACATCCAACCCATGCTACTTGCCGTAAACAGCAATAAAATCAGAATATTTCGTTCCCCCCAACACCACACCATGCCCGCCACCCTAATCCTACAATCGCCCCACCTTGCCCGCGCACGCCTGCCGATTAGTGCGCATTATTTTGACCTGCCCGATGCCCTGCCCAACAGCATCCTGCGCCTGCCCACCGATGGCGACTACACGCGCATCCCCGCTGCTGCCGCTGCCGAATTTCAGCATCATCACATTGACTATGCGCTTATCCCCGACACGCCGTTTTCCGCGTTAAAACTGGTGGTCAGCGATATGGACAGCACGTTGATTACCATCGAGTGCATCGACGAAATCGCCGTTGGCACGGGGCTCAAAGACCAAATCGCCGAAATCACCGAGCGCGCCATGCAAGGCGAATTGGACTTTGAACAATCGTTGCGCCACCGCGTTGCCCTGCTCCAAGGGCAGCCTGAAAACCAGCTTGCCGAAGTGTATGAACACAAGCTGCAACTGGCGCAAGGCGCGGAAGAATTTATCCGCGATTGCCAAGCACATGGCATCCGATTTTTGCTGGTGTCGGGCGGCTTTACCTATTTCACCGACCGCCTGCAAAGCCGCTTGGGGCTGGATTGGGCGTTTGCCAACCAGCTTGAAATCATCAACGGCAGGCTCACGGGCAAGGTGCTGGGCAAGGTGATTGATGCGCAAGCCAAAGCCGATTTGCTCCACCAGCATCGCCAAGCCATCGGCGCAACGCGCGATGAAGTGCTGGCGATTGGCGACGGCGCAAACGACATTCCCATGCTGCAAGCCGCTGGCTTTGGCGTGGCGTATCATGCCAAGCCCAAGACCCAAGCAGCCGCACCGATTGCGATTAGCCATCATGGTTGGGAAGCGGTGCGGCGGCTGTTTACATGATTTCGCCTGATAAGGCAGCCTGAAATCTTTGCAAAACCTGAGTAGGTCGGGCATTTATGCCCGACAAACACTAACCTATTTATATACGCAACAACTAAAAACGTCGGGCATAAATGCCCGACCTACTGATAACAACAGCTTGTTTTGCAATAAATTTATGAATATTAAACAAGATTCCCGCCTGCACGGGAATGACGGCGTTTCTTATTTTTAGCTTCGCAACTCCGCTTCGCTACGCAGGCTGTCTCAAAGGTTTGGTAAAGGTTTCAGCCTGAAAATGAGCAGAAGCTAAAACCATAGGCAGCCTGAAACGAAGTTCAGCGTAGTCAAAACGCCCATAAGTCATACCCCATCTCTTAACCATCAAAAGCAGCCTGAAACCATGACCCGTCTCGCTTACTACCGCCGCCAAATCCGCCAACTCCTTATCCTGTGGGCAAGCATTGTTATCCTGTTCTCTGCCGAACGCGCCTTGATGTTCCTGCATTTTGTGCCCAGCAGCATCCGCAGCCAGCCCAATCTGGAAACCGCCGCGCTGTTCACCAAAGGCTTGCTGTTTGACATCAAAGTCGCCTGCATCACCATCGCGCTGCCGTTTTTGCTGGGGCTGTTGAGCCTGCTGCATCCTGCCGCCAGCCGCCTGTGGCAACGTTTTCAGGCTGCCTTATTGGCGGTGCTGTTCGCCATCGTTGCCGCCGCCGCGATAGGCAACTGGTTCTATTTTTCGGTGTACGGGCATCAGTTTGACGTATTCATGTTTGGCTTGTTTGACGAAGACACCCGCGCCGTGGTCAAAACCATGTGGTCAGACTACCCCGTTATCCGTGGCATCATCGGCTTAATCGCCGCCATCGCCCTGTTTACATGGCTGCTGAACCGCAGCACGCGCCGCATCCAGCCGCAAGCGAGCGCATCCAAAGGCGTGTGGTTCGCCATCGTTTTGCTGCCGATTATCGCGCTGGTGATGGGTATTCGCGGCTCGTTTGGCAAATTTCCGCTGCGCCAATCCGCCGTGTATATTTCCGCCGTGCAACAAATCAACAAGCTCGTGCCCAACGCGCTCACGTCTATCAGCTGGGCATGGAACGACTACCGCAACAGCAACCATTTCACCCCCGTGTCCGAAGCCGAAGGCGCGAAAATCATCAGCCAGCTCATCGGCAAAACCAGCAACGCCGATTTAAACCAATTTTTGCACACCACGCCAAAAAACCCCGCTGTGGAGCAACATCAGCCCAATGTGGTGCTTGCCGTGATGGAAAGCATGAGCGCGCATTTATTGGCGTTTGACAGCCCCGAGCGCAACCTATTAGGCAGCCTGAAAAGCCATTGGCAACAAGATTGGGTGTATCACAAATTTGTTTCCGAAGGCGACGGTACCAGCGACACGCTCCACCGCTTCTTTATCCGCTCGCCGCGCAACAACATCAGCCAGTCCTCCGCCAAAAACAAACCCTTCCCCACCAACCTGTTCACGCCCTACAAAAAAGCAGGCTACCGCATTGTTTACATCACCGCAGGCAACGGCGGCTGGCGCGATTTTGACACCTTTATCCGCAACCTGGGCGCAGACGAAATCATCGACGAAAACACCATTAAAACCCGCTATCCGCAAGCCATCCCCGCCACATGGGGCATCCCCGATGAATATATGTTCCGCTACGCCGCCGATGAACTCAAACACGCCGAGCAAGACGGCAAGCCCGTGTTCATCATGCTGCTGTCCATCACCAACCACCCGCCCTACCAACTGCCCGCCCCGCACCAACGCCAAAACTTCCAGCTTACCGTCCAAGAGCAAAGCCGCCTATCCAGCCTGGCCCAAGGCGACACGCTCAACGAAGTGTTCAACACCTATAAATACAGCAACGACCAGCTGGGCAACTTTATCAGCCAAGTGAAACAAAACAGCCCGCGCACCATCATCGCCGCCACAGGCGACCACAATATGCGCGCCATCAGCTACCCCGCCCCGCAAGACACCGCGCTGGGGCACGGCGTGCCGTTTTACCTATACGTCCCCAACGAATACCGCGCAGCAGCGCAATACCAGCCCAACCGCGCAGGCTCGCACAAAGACATCGTGCCCACGCTATACGCGCTCAGCCTATCGCAAGCCCAGTATTACCAAACAGGCTGCAACCTAACCGCCGCCGAAAATACCGCCAACCCATTCTGCGGCTACGGCTACAACCCCGAAGTCATCCTAACCGACAACGGCTTTTACAACACCAAAAACCAACAATACCGCACATGGCAAAACAGCGATACCCTAACCGCCAACGCCCAGCCCAGCACCCCCAGCCCCGCTGACCAGCAAATCATCCAGCAAGCCATCGCCAACAGCCCATTTTTGGAATGGCAGCTCAACCGCATCGTGGCAGGGACGAAGTAGCGCGGTATTGGTATCTTGTTGATTTTGCGAACACGCAAGGCAGCCTGAAAAGTCAAAATGGAGCGTCGGCGGCTCGCCGACAAAGCCAGCTAAGCAGTAAAACCCATTTTCAGGCTGCCTGAATGATTGGGTTCAACACCCCCATTCCATACAACCCAAGGCAGCCTGAAAACCCATTCCCCCATTTTCAGGCTGCCCATCCACCCCAAAGGACACCCCATGAACATCAAACTCATTGTCGGGCTGGGCAACCCCACCGCCGAATACGAACACACCCGCCACAACGCAGGCTTCTGGTTTCTAGACGAACTCGCCTACCAATGGCGCACCCCATACAAAAACGAAAAAAAATTCCACGGCAACATCGCCCGCGTCGCCCAACCGCAAGGCGACGTATGGCTGCTCAAACCCGACACCTACATGAACCTATCAGGCAAAGCCGTCGCCGCGCTCGCCCAGTTCTACAAAATCCAGCCCGAAGAAATCCTAGTCGTGCACGACGAACTGGACATCCCCTGCGGACACATCCGCTACAAACTCGGCGGCGGCAACGGCGGGCACAACGGACTAAAAGACATCCAAGCCAAACTCGGCACCCCCAACTTCTACCGCCTGCGTCTTGGCATCGGACATCCAGGCGAGCGCAGCCTAGTGGTCGGCTTCGTGCTCAACAAACCCCCAGCCGCCGAACGCCAGCTTATTGACAACGCCATCGCCAAATCCCTGCAAGCCATGCCCGACATCATGGCAGGCGATTTAGAAAAAACCGTGCGCTTCTTGCATAGCAAACAGCCCGCATAGCAAGTAAATAAGCACAACCCCAAGGCAGCCTGAACAAAACCAACCCATTACAACCACTAAGCCATAGCACGGCTTGCACGCAAGCCGTAGAGAACGCGGGGCAAACATTTCAGGCTGCCCAATATTCGCCCCCGCGCCCCAAGCCCCGCATCACATTTCAGGCTGCCCCATCCAAAGGCAGCCTGAAAAAACAAAATCGCCCTGAAAAAACAAAACAGCTTGGTGTCCTGCCAAACGATTTTTTGCTGGCTAGATTGGCTTTCAGGCTGCCCCATCCCACCCCAAACCCCTACAAAATCCCCCAAAAACCCTGTAAAATCCGCCCCTTTCACGACACCACAACTCCCTTAAATATCATGTACTTTATTCTCACCCTGCTGCTCATCACCACCCTTGCCTACCTTGTTTACAAACAAAACAAAAGCGAACAACAATGGCAAGCCGAGCTAGAACAACACCAAAAAACCCAACCCCGCTACAAAATCATCGACGGCTACAAACCCGAAACCACACAGCCCGAACCCATCACACAACAGCTTGAACTGCCCGTAGAGCCCACCCCCGAGCCCGAAGCCGCGCTCCCCAGCGACAGCATCCCTTTCACGCTGATTGACGATGCCGCCGCATCCACGCCCGCCGCCGAGCCCGCCGAGCAGCCCAACAACGTTATCACGCTAGAAGAAGCCACCCGCAATATGCTGCGCGCCGCCGCCACCCAAGCCGCCGAGCAGCCTGAAATCCTGATAGACCACCGCTTCCACCTAGTAGAACCGCTCGAAGCCGCCGAACACCCCCAGCCCGAACATCCAACGCAGCCTGAAAACGAACGAAGTGAGTTTCGGCAAAGCCAAAACGAATTTGCGTGCAGCCAAAACCAGCAAAGCGAGTTGATGCACAGCCAAAACGAACAAAGCGAGTTTGTGCGCAGCCAAAACGACTACAACACGTTCCAACGCAGCCCAAACCATCCAGACGAAGAAATCCAGCTAGATTTCAGCGCATTGCACCCCCATAGGCAGCCTGAAACCGCGTTCACCCCGCTCCACGCAACCGCATCACACAACGAACCCCCCGAAAATACCCCCAACGAACCCCCATCCATTGACCACGATGCCACGCCCATCACCATCGTGCGCAACCCGCAAGACGAAGTAAACCTCCTGCTGGAAACCAACTTCATCGCCGCCAACCAACCGCAGCCTGAAAACCACCCACACAGCGAGTTACCCCACCCCTCCAGCGAACACCACCCCGACCCCGAAATCACGCTCCCCGTCGCCAATTTAGAAACCATTGATTTCAGCGACATCCAATACAGCCTTGCCAAACAGCAAACCGCCCGCCTGCTCAAACAGCAAGCCGAGCAACACGCCCTTGCCAGCAACCTAAAACCCCTGCCCAAGCCACAGCCGTGGGCAAGCACGTTTGACGACAAACGCAGCCTGAAAACCATCCCCGAGCGCGAAATCTGGGCAAACCTGTCCCACACCGACACTCCCGCCGCGCGTAAACATCAAGCCGAAAACGCCCCCCGCTTCACCACCCAAGCCAACCGTCTGCCGCTACCCATTGCCGAAAAAAGCCAAGTCGCGTTTCAGGCTGTCTCTGCGCCCATCGCCAGCGTCGCCATCCCCGCGCCTACCATTGTTGCGCCCGCGCCGCTGCCTGCGCCCGAAATCATAGAGCCCGCCAATTTCTACCAAGCGCAAGCCGCCCAAACCCAAACCGCCAGCGCAACGCCCGAAGCCGCCGAACCTGAACAATTCGCCAGCAGCTTTTTCGCGCCGCACGCCCCTGCGCACCACGATAGCGAAATCACACTCACCGAAGCCGATTTCGCTGCCCATTACGCGCAACAAAGGCAGCCTGAAATTGACCCCAGCCAAGGCTATGTGCTGCCGCCGTTAAACCTGCTTTCCCCCGCGCAACACGACCCCGAAGCCGTGCAATCGCCCGAAGAATTGCTGGAAAACAGCATCACCATCGAAGAAAAACTGGGCGAATATCGCGTCAAAGTGAAAGTGCTGGATGCCTACGCCGGCCCTGTGATTACGCGCTACGAAATTGAACCCGATGTAGGCGTGCGCGGCAGTTCAGTAACCAATCTGGAAAAAGATTTGGCGCGCAGCCTAGGTGTAACCGCCATTCGCGTGGTGGAAACCATTCCGGGTAAAACCTGCATGGGGCTGGAATTACCCAACCCCAAACGCCAAACCATCCGCCTGCGCGAAGTGTTTGACTCGCCCGCTTTTGCCAGCAGCCACAGCAAATTAACCCTTGCGCTGGGCGAAGACATCACAGGCGAACCCGTGGTAACCGACCTTGCCAAAGCCCCGCACTTGCTGGTGGCGGGCACAACGGGCTCGGGCAAATCGGTGGGCGTAAACAGCATGATTCTCTCCATGCTTTATAAAGCCACGCCCGAAGATGTGCGCCTGATTATGATAGACCCGAAAATGCTGGAACTCTCGGTGTATCAAGACATTCCGCACCTGCTCGCCCCCGTGGTAACCGACATGAAACACGCCGCCAACGCGCTCAATTGGTGCGTAAACGAAATGGAAAAACGCTATCGCCTGATGAGCCACGTGGGCGTGCGCAACCTTGCGGGCTACAACGAAAAAATCGCCGAAGCCGCCGCGCGGGGCGAAAAAATCGCCAACCCATTTAGCTTCACCCCCGATGATGCCGAACCGCTGGAAAAACTGCCGTTTATCGTGGTGGTGGTGGACGAGTTTGCCGATTTGATGATGGTGGCCGGCAAACAAATTGAGCAGTTGATTGCCCGCTTGGCGCAAAAAGCCCGCGCCGCAGGCATCCATCTGATTTTAGCCACCCAACGCCCCAGCGTGGACGTGATTACAGGCTTAATCAAAGCCAACATTCCCACCCGCATCGCGTTCCAAGTATCCAGCAAAATTGACAGCCGCACCGTGCTAGACCAAATGGGCGCAGAAAACCTGCTGGGGCAAGGCGATATGCTGTTCCTACCCCCTGGAACAGGCTATCCGCAGCGCGTGCACGGCGCATTTGTGGCAGACGAAGAAGTGCACCGCGTGGTGGATTATCTGAAACAATTTGGCGAGCCCGATTATGTGGAAGACATCCTATCGCCCGAGCAAGCCGAATTTAACTTTGACGGCAGCCCCAGCAGCGGCAACAGCAACGAAAAAGACCCGCTGTTTGACCAAGCCGTTGAAGTCATCGTGCGCACGCAAAAAGCCACCATTTCATCGCTGCAACGCCACCTGCGCATCGGCTACAACAAAGCCGCCACCATCATCGACCAACTGGAAGCCGAAGGCATCGTTTCCGCCGCCGACCATTCAGGCAAGCGCAAGATTTTGGCACGCAAGAGCGATGATTGATGGGATAGGCAGCCTGAAACCTAAAATGGAGCGGCAACGGCTCGTCGCCAAAGCTATTTTCAGGCTGTCTCACACAATTACAGTACAAGGATTACACCATGCCCAAATTTCTCAACACCAGTGCCACTTCCTATTATTTAGAAGAGCTAATCAAACAAGCCAAAGAACGCCTGTATCTGATTAGCCCCTATCTCAAATTCAGCGACCGCATCAAAGAGCTGTTGGAAGACAAAAACCGCATGAAAATTGACATACGGATTGTGTACGGCAAAAGCGAATTGCAACCCGCCGAAGCCAACTGGCTCAAAACACTTGATTATGTTCGCACCAGCTATTGCGCTAACTTGCACGCCAAATGCTATATCAGCGAAGGTGCGTGCATCATTACCAGTCTCAATCTTTACGAATTTAGCCAAATTAACAACAACGAAATGGGCATTTTGCTTATCCGCCGTGATGATGCCACCACTTACAAAGAAGCCTATGACGAAGCGCAACGCATCATTCGCATCAGCGAAGAAGTCAAAATTTCGTTGGACGTGGTAGAAAAAACCGAAGAATTTGCCGAAGAAGCCAGCGATAAACAATACAACCACCTAACTGCCGCCAAGCTCGCCGAGAAATGGGGCATAGACACCGCCGAATGCAACAAACGCCTATGCGCAGCAGGCTTGCAAGAACTGCAAGGCAAGTCCTACCATCTAACCGAAAAAGGCAAAGCCGCAGGCGGCATCGTTAAAAAAGGCAAGTTTGGTTATTTTATTGTTTATCCAGAAAATTTAACTCTATAACTCTTTTCAGGCTGCCTATAAACACACACCCAAAGGCAGCCTGAAACCCACACCCACCATGAAAACCGCCTCCCTCACCCTCCTAACCCTAGCAGCCCTCACCGCCTGCCACCCCCAATCCCACACCCCCAACGCCGCATCCAACGCCGCCATCGCCAGCAACGCCATCCCCGCCAGCAAAGCGTGCAGCAGCCTGAAACCCGCGCCCACCACCGATGCTCTCCTGCAACAAATCCACAGCGAGCTCGGCAGCGGTTGCCTGTTTGACCTATCCACCGCCGAGCTAGAAGCCGCATGGGGCTTAAAAGTCTTTGACTACCGCAACCAAAGCGAAGAGCAGCGCGATGCCCAATTTGAAGAAATGCTCGCCTACGACAAAGCCCAAACCGCGCTCTACATCAAACGCCTGCCCCCCAGCCCCAACGACTTCACCTACAACACCACCGACCAAATCCAAATCGCCAAAAGCAGCGGCAAACGCTACAACCTAGGCGGCGACAACAGCCGCTACGCCCTGCCCGCAGGACTACCCCAGCCCGACTACACCCGCCAGCCCGAAGAAATCAAACCCACATCGTGCGAGCAAAAATCCCCCAAAGCCAGCGACTACCAACCATTTAGCTACCACATCTGGCGCAACCCCGAACACCGCGCCGACCTGCCCCAACTCGTCATTTTTGCCGACATCTGCGGCGCACCCGAAGAAATCACCGTCTATCGCCAAGCCCTATCCGCCACCTACCCGTTTTACTGCACCGATTTAGACCAATGCCAAGCCACCGCCGCCAGCGCACCCTAACCCCCATTTCAGGCTGCCACACACATTCCAAAATCATAACCATGCATATGGCGTTGCGCCGCCATACCCACGCCATGTAGCCCCACCGCCCGCAGATTAAATCCCCATTTCAGGCTGCCACACATCCACCCAACACCAAGGCAGCCTGAAAACGCAAATAGCACAATCGTTATCATTGTTGATGATAACCCAGCATCACTGAACCATTCCGCAACCTGTCCCTTCTCCCACTGGCGGGGGAAGGCTAGGATGGAGGTGGAAAGCCAAACCACCCCATCAACAAAACATCACCAAACCAAGCCCCACAAAGGCAGCCTGAAACCTTTGCAAAACCCAAAACGCCACAAGAAATAGTCAATTCTCCGTCATTCCCGCGTAGGCGGGAATCTTGGTTGAATTTATGCAATAAATTGTTTTTAAGGAAATTTCTGAATATCAAACAAGATTCCCGCCTACGCGGGAATGACGGCATTTCTTATTTTTCAGGCTGCTGCTGAGAGTTTTGCAAAGGTTTCAGCCTGAAAGCCACAAGCTTCAACAAAGCCAAACCCATTCCCACCCCAACGCCAAAGGACACCTCATGACAACCCCACAAAAAACATGGTCAGGACGTTTCAACGAACCCGTATCCGAACTCGTCAAACAATACACAGGCTCCATCAGCTTTGACCAACGGCTCGCCCAATGGGACATCCAAGGCTCGCTCGCCCACGCCCAAATGCTGCACGAAGCAGGCATCCTATCCGAAGCCGACCTAGCCGCCATCCAACGCGGCATGGCAGAAATCGCCGCCGAAATCCAAGCAGGCAGCCTAAACTGGTCTCTAGACCTAGAAGACGTGCACATGAACATAGAACGCCGTCTCACCGACAAAATCGGCGACGCAGGCAAACGCCTGCACACAGGGCGCAGCCGCAACGACCAAGTCGCCACCGACATCCGCCTGTGGCTGCGCGACGAAATCACCACCATCCGCAGTCTCATCAAAGACTTGCAAACCGCGCTGCTGGATTTAGCCGCCGAACACGCCGCCACCGTGATGCCAGGGTTCACCCACCTGCAAGTCGCCCAACCCGTCAGCTTCGGGCATCACCTGCTCGCCTATGTAGAAATGCTCGGGCGCGACGACGAACGCATGGCAGACTGTCGCCGCCGCGTAAACCGTATGCCGCTGGGCGCAGCCGCGCTGGCAGGCACCACCTTCCCCATCCGCCGCGAAACCACCGCCAAACTGCTTGATTTTGAACAAATTTGCCAAAACTCGCTGGATGCCGTCTCCGACCGCGACTTCGCCATAGAATTCACCGCCGCCGCATCGCTAATCATGGTGCATTTGAGCCGCCTATCCGAAGAACTGATTTTGTGGATGTCGCCGCGCTTCGCCTTTATAGACATCGCCGACCGCTTTTGCACAGGTTCCAGCATCATGCCGCAGAAAAAAAACCCCGACGTGCCCGAGCTGGTGCGCGGCAAATCAGGGCGCGTGATAGGACACCTTACAGGCTTGATTATGCTGATGAAATCGCAGCCCTTGGCTTATAACAAAGACAATCAAGAAGACAAAGAACCGCTGTTTGACACCGTGAACACGCTGATAGACACACTGCGCATTTACGCCGACATGATGCGCGGCATCACCGTGAAGCCCGAAAATATGCGCGCCGCCGTGCTGCAAGGCTACGCCACCGCCACCGATTTGGCAGATTATCTGGTGAAAAAAGGCGTGCCGTTCCGCGATAGTCACGAAATCGTCGCCCAAGCCGTGCGCCACGCCGATGCGCAACGCTGCGACCTTGCCGACCTGCCGCTTGCCGTGCTGAAAGGGTTTAGCCCATTGATTGACAACGATGTTTACCACATTCTTACCCCCGAAGGCAGCCTGAACGCGCGTAACCACATCGGCGGCACCGCCCCCGCGCAAGTGCAAGCGCAAGTAGCGCGTTGGCGCAAACTGCTGGCGGAATAGTTTTCAGGCTGCCTACTGGTTCACGATAGGCAGCCTGAAAAATTTATCCACGCCAAACCGCTTTAACCGCGCATTATTTTTTCTTCAACGTTTTGAACAGATTATTATAGTTATCAATGGCAATCAGTTTTACCGCATCATCGGTAAGCTGATAGGCAAGCAGCAAATCGGGTTTGAGATGGCATTCACGATAGGGGCTCAAATTGCCTTGCAGCGCATGGTCGCGGTATTGGGCGGGGATGGGCGTGTTGTTAATCAGCGCGTGGAGCACATCAATCAATTCTGCCATTAAACCGATGGTTTTCAAGTCTTTATCAAATTGGCGCGTGGTTTCAATCGTTCTCATTTCTAAACGCTTTCTCAAACGCTTCCATGCTGGCATAGCGGGTTGTTTCGCCGTTTTCCAGCTCGGCAATGGCGTTAAGCAGTTTGGCGGTTGGCACGCGCTCTGCCATATTCTCGCGCCAGTCAAACGACAAGGGAATTACGCCTGTTTTAACCACTTGATTGGCAAACAGCTTGAATGCTTGCGGCGCAGTCAAACCATAATCCGCCACAATTTCGGTGAATTGTTTACGCAGTTCGGGGTCAAAGCTCATATTGAAATTGCTGGTAGCCATGATGGTTTCTCCTAAAAAGCTAAAGCGTTTGCGTTATTTTAATACTGGATTGCCGTTGGTTTCAATTGGGTTGTGCATGCCGTTTGCCATTGTGGCAGCCTGAAAAGCTAAAAAAGCAAGAGTGGTGGGCAATGGCGTATTCAACAGGGCTTTGCTGGTTAGCAATATTGGTGAACCATTGCCATGTCATCCGTTATATAGTTGATTGAAATAAGACAAGACGGCAACGCCCGCTGTGTACGAGTGGGTCATAAAAGCGTTGGCTACGGTTGTATCATTGCAAATTCAATCAATTATAGGTTGTTTTGCAAGTTCAAGCTGCTTTATTTAGGATAAATAAATTGCACTTGATTATGTTGGATTTTTAAGCTGCCTACATCGCCTGTGAGTAGATTGCCTGTTACATAGCCCTCGATGCAGCCTGAAATAGGCATCTCATAGCCCATGCTGTTGATAAGCAAGGTTGCAAGCTGTTGATGAAAAGCTGTGGTGCAAGAGGCAAAAGTTTGTTGCATCAGCAACTGTGTGCGTTCATGAGAACTGTATAACACAAGAGGCACAATATAATTGTCGGGATGGACTGTGCCTTGGTGGTATGTTTCTAGTTGAACGTATTGCCCATGATCAGATGTGTAAGCAAACAGCCAATTGTTTTTAGGCTGCTGCTGCAATTGAGTTAGCACAGATTGGATGAATTGATCGGTTTTATGAATGGTGTTGTCGTATTTATCAATGACTGTTTTTGTGCCAAACACATTATCTTGCGCGCTTAACAATGAGCCATATGGGATATGCGAAGCGCGTTGATGCAACACAATAAAATGTTTGCCTTGCTGCAAATTGATTTGTTGAAACAAGGGAAGCAGTTTATCGTCAGGCATATTTTGGCTACTGCCATAACCTAGCTGCGTGGGTTGAATAAGATGGTCTATCCAGCGTTTGCCGATAAGGTTCAAAATAGCCATTTCATTACTGGCTTGCGCGCTGTAAAAATAGGTTTGATAGCCTTGCTCTTTGGCAAGGCGAAACATATTGGTGTCGCCGCTGCTGATTTGTTCAAAGCCATTGGCATGGGGAATGGCGTTAAAAAAGCTGGGCAGCGAAATAGCCGTCATCATGCCTGCGGAGTAGGTGGGCATTACAATAGCCAAGGGACGATTTTTCAGGCTGCCTATAAATGGCGATGTATCGCGTGGATAACCAAATGTTTTTAGGTGTGAGGCACTTTCGCTTTCGCCCATAATTAAAATGATGTTTTGGGGGCTATTGGGGTTGTGCGCCTTGACCGGTGCTGCGTGGCGATAAACAGGCACTTTGCTCAAATGAAATATTTGATAAGGCAAAATTCTGCCAATAAAGTAGCCGAAGCTGAAATAATTGGCTTTGACACGGCTGTATGTATGTTTAGGAGAGATGCCGTGTTCTTGCGTGGTTTTGAACGATCGCGCAGCAATAAAAACAAGTGCGGCAAAAAAGATAAAATCGGCAATGGGCGCGCGTTTTTGCGGGAGGGGGGGCGAATTTGCTCATACTAAAAAATAGCGCACTTTCTGCCAATGCCCACAATGCGGGCAGCCACACAAGGTTGAACATGGATGCGCCAGCCGAACCCACTTCGGTTATTTCTTTGAACATAAGCCAATAATTGATGCCTGTTATCCAACTTTGGTAAACCGTGTAATGGATATTGTTAATTATCATGCTGGTTGCAAAGAAGATAAAAATGGCAATACGGCTAATGCGGTAACGAGCGAAAAGATAAGCTGCTGCAAAAGCAGAGATTAGTGCAAATGTTTCAATAATTTGGCTAATGTTGAGTTTGGGGATATGAAACAGAATGCGATAAACATATTCGCTTAATGTGAGCAATGCAGGCATATAGGACAAAATGGAGGCTATTTTTAAGCATCTAACCCCTATGGGACA
>NZ_JAUMZV010000069.1 GCF_030527935.1 Kingella sp. (in: b-proteobacteria) | reverse complement strand
CCTTATAGGATAAGGCTTGCAGGGGTTTTCAGCCCCCATTTTGTTACTTACGCCGTAAAGCCAGATGAGGTTTTTGTATTGCGCGTGTAGCATCGCGGCGGCTTTGGGGTTGTGAGTGGTGTCCAGCGCATCGGGGCAGCGGCTTGGGCGAGCGTGGCGATGCACAATAGCGTGGCAAGTAGGATGCGTTTCATGGGCGGTCTCCTTGTAAACAGAGTGGGAAATATGGGGCTAGGCAACGGTGCGGAAAGTTGTTTTGGCTGCGCTGAAACTTGCTGCGCTTGTTTTCAGGCTGCCTAATGCGTGCCGCCCAGCCCATAGCCATGCGCCATTGTAGCGTGTTTACAAGCAGCCTGAAAATTTGCTGACATGGGGTATACGCTTAACCCAAAGGCAGCCTGAAAATGGCACGTCAGCAATTTGCCGACGCTTTCTCAACCAGCAAAGAACTGCTGAATACACCCTTTGGCGACGAGCCGTCGCCGCTCCATTCTAGGTTTCAGGCTGCCTAAATCACAACCCATCCCCACAAACCCTTACAATCCATTACAATCCACCCTTTCCATCCCCGCAACCACACCATGAATATTTTTACGCGCACGGCTGCTTTTATCGTTAGCCGCAGCATTTTTCTACTCGTTTCGTTTTTAACAGGCATCCGCAGCAAATTTGAAGGCGACATCGCGTTCAGCCCCGAGCGCAAGGTCTATTTTGTTAATCACAACAGCCACGCCGATTTTATTATGGTGCAGCTATCGTTGCCCAAACGCTGGCGCAAGGCCGCTCGCCCCGTGGCGGGCGCGGATTATTGGCTCAAAGGCGCGTTTCGCCGCTTTGTGAGCAAACACGTGTTCAACAGCCTGCTGATTATGCGCAACGGCAACGACCCCAAAGCCATCACCCAGCAAATGTCGGATGTGCTCGCCACGCAATCATCGCTCATTATCTTCCCCGAAGGCACGCGCAACACCGATGACCACACGCTGCTGTTGCCGTTTAAAAGCGGCATTTACCACCTTGCCCGCAGCAATCCCGATGTGGGCTTTGTGCCGATTTGGATTAACAACATCAACCGCGTGTTGCCCAAAAACCAAGTGATTCCCGTGCCGATTTTGTGCGATGTCATCATCGGCGAGCCGCTGTATGTGCAAGCCAACGAAGAAAAAGAAGAATTTTTGCAACGCGCCCGCGATGCCATGCTTGCGCTGGTGCCGCCTGCCAAAATCATTGAATACGCGGAGCAAGCATGATGAACACCGCTTTTTATCTGCCCGCTTTGGTTGGCATCGTGTTTTTTGGCATTTTTTGCGTGTTGATTCTTGCTTCGCTGGCGGGCAAGTATTACGAGCGCAAACAAGGCTTTGATGTGAGCAATATGGTGAAAGAATGGAACGCGCGCGTGGCTTCTTGGTGGGTGATTACCACGCTGCTGCTGGTAACGTTTTGGCTGGGGCGCGGCGGCATGATTGCGCTGTTTGTTGCCGCTTCGTTTGCCACGCTGCGCGAATTTATCAGCCATGTGTATCGCCATCGAGCCGACCACCTTACCATTGCGCTGTGTTTTTATATCTTGCTGCCGCTGCAATATTATTTTGTGCTAACCAACTGGTTTAGCATGTTCACCATTTTGATTCCTGTTTACGCCTTTTTGCTGCTGCCGATTATCAGCAACATGGCGGGCGACAACAGCCAGTTTTTTGAGCGCACTGCCAAAATCCAATGGGGCGTGATGATTACCGTGTATTGCCTGTCGCACGTGCCCGCCTTGTTGAGTCTGGAAATCAAGGATTACAACTCGCCCAATATTGTGTTGCTGCTGTTTATGCTGATGGTGGTGCAAAGCGGCGATGTGTTTGCTTATTTGTGGCGACGCGCGGGCAGCAAAATCGCCCCGCCGCGCACGCTGCCCAGCGCGTATATCAGCGTGCCGCTTTCTACGCTGCTGGCGACCTGCCTATATTGGATAACGCCGTTTACCCCGTTTCAGGCTGCCTTAGCGGGCTTGATGATTAGCCTGATGGGCATTTTTGGCAACGAAGTGATGCGCGCCATCAAACGCAGCCTTGGCATCCGCCATTGGGGGCACGCATACAGCACCCGCAGCGTGCTAGACAGGCTAGACAGCCTTTGCTTTGCCGCGCCCGTGTTTTTTCATGTGGTGCGGTATTATTGGACGTAGGCAGGTTAGGCAGCCTGAAAAGCATCTATTTTCGTTTTCAGGCTGCCTAACCGCGAGCGCAAATGCTTGGGCAGACTGAAACGGCAATCCGCGCCCCTACGGCTTGCTTGCAAGCCGTGCACTGGCTGGAATAAAAAGGCAGCCTGAAACACATCCCAACCTATTTTCAGGCTGCCTAATCATCTAAACAAAAGCAGCCTGAAACCCCATCCACCCCACCTCAAAAAAGGAGCCCCACAATGCGCCGTCTCCCCATTTTCCTTGTGATAGACGTATCCGAAAGCATGGTCGGACAACCCCTGCGCCAAATGCAAGAAGGCATCAGCCGCCTGATTGAAACCCTGCGCCGCGACCCCTACGCGCTGGAAACCGTGTATCTATCCGTCATCGCCTTTGCCGGCATCGCCAAAACACTCGCCCCGCTGGTGGAACTGGTCGCGTTTTACCCGCCGCGCTTGCCCGTTGGCTCAGGCACATCGCTGGGCGTAGCGTTAAATCACGCGATGGACGAAATTGACCGCCACGTCATCACCAATTCGCCCGAGCGCAAAGGCGATTACAAGCCCGTGGTCTATTTAATGACCGATGGCGGCGCAACCGACGACCCCACCGCCGCCATCGCCCGCTGGCAGCGCAGCTTTGCCCACCGCGCTAACTTAGTCTCCATCGGCATCGGGCCGTTTGCCGACCTAGCCCAACTTGCTCCCATAAGCCACGGCGTATTGCGCCTAGACACCAACAACGAAGCCGATTTCAAAGCCTTTATAGACTGGATTTCGCAATCCGTCTCATCGCAAAGCCGCAGCTTGGGCGTGGATGTGCCCGTGAGCCTAGACAAAAACGAGCAGCCGTTTCTTTCGCTGGTCAAAGACCTAGAACAAGCCACCGCCGTGGACGAAAACTATGTCATCATCAGCGGCTTATGCAGCAAAACCAAGCTGCCCTATTTGATGAAATACGAACGCGCCCCGATGATGACCGATGTGCCGTTTTTCACCAAACAACAAACCGCGCAAGTATTTGGCTACGCAGGCGTTTTCCCCGTGGAAGCCGACTACAAAGACTGGTCAGACCCCCGCGTGAATACCCACACCGTCTCCACCGCATCGCTGATGGGCGGCGGCGGATGCCCCCATTGCGGCGCAAGCAGCGCATTGTGCCAATGCGGCAACTGCGGGCAAACTTTCTGCGCCAACAGCCACGACAGTGTGATTACCTGCCCCAACTGCCAACGCCAGCTTACCATGTCGTCCGAAGGCGGCGATTTTGATGTATCGCGGGCGCGGGGGTGATGGGGCGGCGTTTTCAGGCTGCCGATTTGGGCAAACAGATTTGGGTGGCATCCCCCGCTTATTGTTGTGAATGAACACGCAGCCTAGTGCAACATTCCGCCATCTGTTCTTTCTTCCGCTGGCGGGGGGAGGCTAGGATGGGGGTGGCAAGTTAAACAGCGTGCAGCATACTTTGATTAGGACACGCCCCCAATTTAGGCTGATAATTTTGGTAGTGTCCTAAAAAGTATGCTGCCTATTTTTTAATCATCACACATAACCATTAGGTGGTGTCCTAAAAAGTATGCTGGCTTAATTATTGTTGATAGAAAGCAGTATTGGTTAGAAATTCTGCAAAGTGCAGCATACTTTTTAGGACACCACCAACCATTATTTACATAATGAAACACTAAATCAAAAACCTTGAAATGGTAAAACTC